>JBDUDG010000410.1:0-3104 GCA_040003045.1 Saprospiraceae bacterium
TCCTGATCTTACCTTCAGTGATCGAAGTTTCATCATCATTGATTGCCCTGGACAAGGTGATATCTCTTGATACATAAAATTGAATGCGCATGATATCATCTTTAGTCCACTTCTCTTTTTCGTACAGAGATTTTGTAAAATAAGTGTATTGCGGACTACACGAGATCAAAAATAGAAAGCTAAATAAGCATAATACCATCAAGTTTTTCATTGCGACATCTGGTTTTATTTAAATTATTCAACCAAAATAAGGGGAACAAATATTCATTTGGGGAAAGAAGGATGAGTTTAACCTGGATTTAATGCAGACTTTAAACAACTGTTAAGAATCCAATAGATCATTTATTACGTCTCTCCAGAAAAAAAGACTTGAGTAAAAATGCACTTTCCTCCATCATGATCCCCATTTCAAGTTGAGTGCGTGGATGAAGCAATTCTTTTCCATAACGCATAAATCCTGCCTTATCATCAGCTGTGGCAAATACAATACGCCTGATTTGCGCCCACCTTAAGGCACCTGCACACATTACGCAGGGCTCGAGACTTACATACAGCGTACAATCCAGGAGATATTTACTGCTTAAATATTGTGAAGCGGCAGTGATCGCGAGAATTTCGGCGTGCGCGGTGACGTCATTGAGCATCTCAATGCTGTTGTGACAGCGGGCCAGGAGTTGATCTCCTGAAGCAATGACTGCGCCAATAGGTACTTCGCCAGCAGCAGCTGCTTTCTGAGCTTCCTGTATAGCCAGGCGCATAAAATATTCATCTCCATATACCTGCATGGTCGCTAAAGGTAAAAAGATCTGACCAAGCTGAAAAGACCGTCATTATTGGGCCTCCGAATTTCGACGAAATGATTTTGGTTCTTACAGTTTGATTTTTTAAGTGAGTCTGCCCACCAGCTTATCAACGCTTACCCATTTCATTCTGAAGAACTATTTCCCATCCTTACCCTCCTGAAATCTTTCAAAATCCAACTTTCTTCTCCCGAATTCCGAATACTATTTGGCATCTGATGAATCTGTCGTATTTTTGCGCATGGAATTCAACCTTAAAAGCAAGCATGAGCTTTTTGCTGATGCCCTCACCTTCGACGATGTCCTCCTGGTACCGGCATATTCGAATATCCTTCCCAGGGACGTAGATATCAGTACGCAACTAAGCCGAAATATCCGCATTCATGTCCCCATGATCTCCGCTGCCATGGATACAGTGACTGAAAAAGATACTGCTATAGCTATTGCCAGGGAAGGCGGCATCGGTATTATCCACAAGAATATGGATATCGCAAGTCAGGCCGACCAGGTCAGAGCCGTTAAAAGATCTGAAAGTGGTATGATCCTCGACCCGGTAACTTTATCTGCCACGGCCACTGTGGGCGAAGCTCTTCTATTGATGCGGAGCTATAAAATTGGCGGCATCCCAATCACAAACCTCGATGGCATTCTTGTAGGAATTCTGACTAATCGCGATCTGAGATTTGAAGCCAGCCAGGATCGTCCCGTTTCAGAATTAATGACCCCAACGCCTTTGATTACTGCGCCCGTGGGAACCACTCTGGAACAGGCAAAAAAAATCTTGCAGAAACACAAAATTGAAAAACTGCCTGTGGTGGATGATCATCAAAATTTAAAAGGTCTGCTGACGTATAAAGATCTGATGCGTCTTGAAGATTTTCCTAACAGCAGCAAAGATCATCTTGGCAGGTTGCGCGTAGGAGCGGGGGTAGGTATCACATCCGATACGCATGACCGTGTAGATGCACTGAGGAATGTCGAAGTGGATGTGATTGTTGTAGACACCGCACACGGACATTCAGAGGGTGTGTTGAAAATGGTGCGTGAGCTCAAAAAACGATATCCTGATTTAGAAATTATAGCCGGCAATGTTGCCACCGGTGCAGGAGCATTAGCGCTTCTGGAAGCTGGAGTGGATGGCGTCAAGGTAGGTGTGGGCCCAGGCAGTATTTGTACCACGCGAATTGTAGCCGGTGTCGGTGTCCCGCAATTGTCAGCAATTTATGGAGCTGCTATTGCATTAAAAGGCTCAGGAGTACCAGTGATTGCTGATGGTGGCGTGAGGTATACAGGTGATATCGCGAAAGCCATTGCAGCAGGAGCGCATACAGTGATGGCAGGATCATTATTCGCAGGCTGTGAAGAATCACCAGGGGAAACAATTATTCTAGATGGCAGAAAATTTAAAGTGTATCGTGGTATGGGTTCGTTAGGATCTATGGCATTGGGATCAAAGGACAGATATTTTCAGGATGTTGAAGATGATATTAAAAAACTCGTTCCTGAAGGAATTGAAGGCAGGGTTCCTTACAAAGGAAGCATACATGAAGTAATGGTGCAATATATCGGAGGACTAAGAGCTGGTATGGGATATTGTGGTGCAAAAGATATCGAAACCTTGCGGGAAGCATCTTTTGTTCGCATTACTACTGCTGGTGTCAGTGAGAGTCATCCACATGACATCACGATCACAAAAGAATCTCCTAATTATTCAAGAAGATAATGAAGCCCAAAGGCAAAAAACTTCCTGCTTCATATTACGCTTCACATGATGTCAATTTTCTTGCTAAAGATCTTTTAGGTAAATTTCTTTGCACCCGCATAGATGGTATCTATACCACGGGCATGATCGTCGAAACTGAAGCCTATCGGGGTCCCGATGACAGAGCCGCCCATTCCTACAACGACAGAAGAACTCCGCGGAATGAAGTGATGTATGGCCATCCTGGTGTAGCCTATGTGTATGTATGCTATGGCATACATCATCTCATGAATGTCGTGACAGCACCTAAAGATCATGCGCATGCAGTTTTGATTCGCGCTCTTGAACCTGCAGATGGAATAGCAGACATGGCCATTAGAAGAAGCATACAGCATGAAGATTTTCGTCTAACAAAAGGACCGGGAGCGCTGAGTGTGGCGATGGGGTTACGAAGTTCGATGACTGGTATTTCTTTGTACGACGCTTCCACCTCAATCTGGATAGAAGACCGCGGCATTCATTTCACAAATGATGAAATTTGTACAGGAAAAAGAATCGGCATCGATGGAGCCGGTGAGGCCGCGCAATGGCCCTGGCGATAT
>JBDUDG010000411.1:0-3103 GCA_040003045.1 Saprospiraceae bacterium
CGATGTACGATGACCTTTTGTAAGGCTCCGATTTCGGAAGGGACATGGATGTGATCTAGCATCGGGCAAAGGTAGCTTAAGTCCCTGTGAGGATGGCCGGCAGGGCTGAAATGATTTTTCAAAATTTGCTTCGTATTCAACTTGAACCTAATCTGTATTTTTACACGTTATAGGACGTTAAATTGCTGTATTTACTGAATTGATATGTTTAAAAAACTCAAGTCTTTATTCGTTATTGAAGATGAAAATGCTTCTCTGGAAGCAAAATCAAGTCCTGCTGAAAATACGACGACTTCCAAAATTGAAAGTACTCTAGTGCATAAAGCGCCCGTAGTGACGCCGGTGGCAGGGGTTGATGGGCAGGTTCAGGACAAATTTCTCCAAGTTTTATTTGATGCTTTACAGGCTAATAACCAGGAAGGATTTGACTACCTGGAATTCAAGGATTTCCTTAGATCGCTTGCTAATGTGCCGATGGATGACAATACCAGGTTTAAGTCTGCTTTTGCTACTGCTCAAACCATGGGAGCCACGAAAGACAAGCTTTTGTCGAGCGCAAAGCAATATATTGCCATTCTGGGCAATGAGGATGCTAAATTTAAAGAAGCGTTATCAGGTCAAAAGGACCGAAACTTGACCGGAAAACAGGATGACATTAAAAATCTTGAAAAAACCATCCAGGACAATGAAACAGAGATGGAAAAATTAAAAGCTGAAAATGAGGATCACCGAAAGCAAATCACAACATTGGAGCATGATATAAATGCAGCAAGTGAAAAATTGTCCCAGACGGCGAATGATTTTGGGGCTACCTACCAGGCTTTGCTGACGCAGATCGAGGATGATGTAAAAAATATAGAATCTCATCTATAGTATAACGGAATAATGGACGGATATAAACCGAAGACATTTTGGGAGAGACCTGAAGGAGTGACAGGAGGGTTATTTTTAGCCGCAATCATCATAGCTGCGGGAGTACTGACTGTGAAATCATTGGCATTTGTAATTGGAGCTTTGACATCAGGATTGGGACTTGTCTTAAGCCTTGCGATATTGGGGACCATAATATTCACGGCGCTTGATTCAAAAGCAAGAAATTTGGTTTGGTACATGTATAAAAGTGCCATGCGGTATGTCACAGGCATCTTTGTAAAAATGGATCCAATCGCAATACTTAAAGGGTATGTGAGTGACCTCAAAGAAAACCTGCGAAAGATGAATCGCCAGATTAGCATGCTGAGAGGGCAGATGCACAAATTGCAGGAACTGATCCTGAACAACCGAAAAGAGATTCAAAGCAATCTTACGCTTGCAAGCCAGGCAAAAGACACTGATAAGCAGGCTATCGTCATACTCAAGAGTCGGAAAGCTGGACGTCTGAAGGAGTCCAACATGAAACTTGAAGATCTCTATAAGAAAATGGAGATCCTATACAGGGTGTTGGGTAAAATGTATGAGAACAGTGAGGTGATGCTTGAGGATATTCAGGATCAGGTGGAGATCAAGGACCAGGAACGCAAAGCGATGTACGCTTCAAACAGTGCAATGAAATCTGCGATGAGCATCATCACCGGCAATGGTGATAAGCGAATGATGTTTGACATGGCTCTTGAAGCTGTGGCAGATGATGTGGCGAATAAGGTTGGAGAGATGGAACGGTTCATGGATGTATCTGAAAACTTCATGAAATCTGTCGATCTTCAAAATGGTATCTTCGAAGAAGAAGGACTGAAGATGCTGGAGAAATGGGAAAATGAAGGTGTTTCTTCAATTCTTGGTGAACAAAAGCAAACTTTGCTTAAGGCGGCGGCTGATGATTCAAATGTGCTGGATATAAATGCACCGTTGAAGAGACCCGAGAAAGTGGAGACCAGGAGGAATCAGTATGATTCTTTTTTTGAAGAATGAAGCGATTTTGGATTTACGATTTACGATTTACGATTGAGAAAATACGAAAGACAAAAGACGAAGGAGTAGTGAATAACGAATAACGAGTAACGAATAACGAATAACGAATAACGAGTAACGAATATCATTTACCGTTTACTGAATACCGATAACTGAATTTCTGAATACAATTTTAAACTAAATAAATCATGGCAACACGACTGACTGCATTTGCAAAATTTTTCATCACATTGCTTATTCTGGGTGCTATAGCCGGGGTGGGGTATGTGGTACTGAATAAAACTTCTTTGGGTTCCAGTATAAAGAAGAAAGCGGAAGAGGCGAAACAAAATACAGAGGCTGAGAAAAAAGATGAGCCAAAGACCGGATTCAATGATGATGACAATACGCTTGTCGTTCAGCTTGTTTCGTGGGGTGGATATGGTCCTGGTCTTTATTTCAATGAAGGTGCTGAGCCGAACACGAAATCAAGATTTTATACAGATTATGGATTTAAAGTCAGATTCGTCCTTGAGAATGATCTGGTCAATGCGATGAATGCATGGATAGCTGATGAGTATGATGTGGATGTACAGACTGCGGATGCATTTCCATTGTATACGGGCCCTGCGGATATCAATCAATACAAGCCTAAAGCATTTATGCAGGTAGACTGGTCACGAGGAGGTGATGCGATCATTGTAAAAAGGGGTATTAATAATGTTAATGATCTGAAAGGTAAGAAAGTGGTGGTAGCTGTTCCTTCGCCTGCACAAACATTGTTGCTGACGGCGCTTGAAGCTGCAGGTTTGAAATATAGTGATATCACTGTAGTGAAGACGACAGATAATATCACCGCTGCACAAATCTTCAAGAGTGGAGATGTGGATGCTGCTGTTGTCTGGAGTCCGGATGATCAGCTTGCCACAAAGGATGTACCGGGTTCAAAAGTCTTGTTGACCACAAAGAGTGAATCACATGTGATCGGGGATATCTTTTTTGCAAAAGAAGCTTTCCTGAATAGTCATCGTGATATGATCTCACATTTCTATGAAGGATGGATGAAGGCTGTAGCTGAATTGAAATCCAATCCTTCGAATATTGATAAAGCTGCAAGATATCTTGCTGACCTGAATAAACTTGGAGTCGAAGATGCGAAAGGGATGACAGAAGTTGTTTATTGGACAGGACATGGAGATAATCTGAATTTCTTTGG
>JBDUDG010000412.1:0-3101 GCA_040003045.1 Saprospiraceae bacterium
TCTCACCAAATTTCATTGGTCCACCGGCGAGGATTTCACTGGAGGCCTGATCTGCGTATTTAAAAAAGTTACGGTGGAATGATTGCGCCAGGTTGATCGCTTTGACTTTGTAGGTATCCTGGTCCTTCCATGTCTGTATTGGATTGAGCATATTCTGATCAGTAATACCAAAGCATGACATAGGCATAGCGAGATTAAATATTTCATGCGTCTTGTACCGCACATGATTTAAATTGCCTTCCAGCGCTGCAGCGATCATAGCCCGGGTATTTGAAAGCTTTATCCTGCTTCCTACTCCATATCCACCCCCTGACCATCCTGTATTGACCAGCCATACGTCTACACGATGCTTTCTCATCATTTCTCCCAGCATGGTAGCATATGTTGTCGGATGCAATGGAAGAAAAGGAGCTCCGAAACAAGCGGAAAATGTAGCCTGGGGCTCAGTAACACCGGCCTCAGTGCCTGCCACTTTTGCAGTATATCCTGAGATAAAATGATACATGGCCTGGGAGGGTGTGAGTTTGCTGATCGGAGGTAGTACACCAAAAGCATCTGCAGTAAGGAAGAAAATATTCCGTGGATGGCCTGCAAGTGAACCATGCATTAAATTCTGAATATGATACAGAGGGTATGAAACCCTTGTATTTTCTGTCACGGAAATATCCGAATAATTGACTGTTCGTGTTTCGGGATAGAACCGAATATTTTCAAGTATAGCGCCGTGTTTGATGGCACGGTAAATGTCTGGTTCTTTTTCTTCGGTGAGGTCCACACATTTTGCATAGCAGCCGCCTTCAAAATTAAATACACCTTCATCGGACCATCCATGTTCATCATCACCTATGAGTAATCGATTAGGATCCGCACTCAGTGTAGTTTTTCCTGTACCTGATAAACCAAAGAATATGGCAGTGTCCCCATGCTTACCTACATTGGCAGAACAATGCATGGAAAGTGTTTTCTCTTCCTGTGGCAGTAAATAATTCAATATACTGAAGATGCCTTTTTTGATTTCACCTGTGTAGCCTGTTCCACCAATCAATATAGCCCTGTCAGGAAAATTGATGACAGCAAAATTGGACTGTCGCGTATGATGTTTGGCAGGGTCGGCCATGAAACCGGGAGCACAGATCACCGTCCACTCCGGTGCATATCCGTCGATCTCAGGACCTGTCAACCGGAGGAACATATTGTTTGCAAAAAATGCACTCGATGGATATTCGGCCAGTACACGAACATTGAGCCTGTAGTTTTCATCTGAACATACATACCCGTCATGGATATAAATTTCTCGCTGACGGATATAATCGAGGATATCTTTTTTCAGCACTTCATAATGCCCCACTTCAAAGGGTTTATTAACCACACCCCAATCCACTGTATCCAAAGTGACTTCATCTCTTACTATGAATCTATCCTTCGGAGATCTGCCGGTAAATTTTCCTGTATCGATACAAAGTGCTCCGGTATCATTCAGTACGCCCTGTCTTTTCTGGATCGTTGCTTCGATTAATTCTGCCGGAGTCAGCATGTAATGAATCTTTTCAGGGTCCAGCGAGAGGTGCTGAAGGAAGATGGATAGTTGAGAATTCATAATATATTTTGTTGCCGGTGCAAAGGTAAAAAAGGCATAGAGCATGGAGCATGGAGCATGGAGAAAACCATACATTAATTTTATTTATATATGTTAAAATTCAAGTTTGAGGGTACGTTTTGCGCCCTTAAAACCACTACACCTGAAGTATTCTGTAATCAATAAAAAAATCAAATTGTATGGCAAAATTTAGATTTGAAGATTTGGAAATATGGAAAGAAGCTATCAAATTAGCTTCAATTTTTTTCAGGATTGCCAATGATTTGGATGAGAAAAAATTATGGAGGTTCTCTGATCAGACTCGGGGCGCAGGAATGAGTATACCAAATAATATTTCTGAGAGTACCGGAACAAAATATGTTAATAAAGAAAGACAACTATTGCGTTATGCAAAACGTGAGTGCTTTGAAGGAGCAAATATTCTGGTCATCCTTAAAAATGAAGGTCATATTACCCATCTATTAAAAGAAGAAACCTTTGAACGTTTACATGTTTTATCCAAAAGAATCCAGGCTTATTCCGATTCTTTGTAACCAAACAGACCAAGCTCCATGCTTCCATGCTCCATGCTAATTTTTTTTCGGGAGATGCAGTGCAAAAACAGTCCCTTCGCCCAGCTTTGACTGCTTGACATAGATGCGGCCTTTATGATAATTTTCAATGATTCGTTTGGCCAGGCTCAGTCCAAGTCCCCATCCTCTGGCTTTGGTTGTAAATCCGGGTTCGAAGATAGTTTTGATCTTTGAAGGAGGTATCCCTTTGCCTGTGTCTGTAATATCTATTTCAATATCGTGTGGATGATCATGAACCTCCCATTTTATAGTGCCAGTGCCTTCTTCCATGGCGTCGAGCGCATTGCGCATGATATTTTCAACCACCCAATTAAAAAGTGGAGGATTGATATTCACTTTGATTGGTGTTGAGTTTTCTGTTGGTTCCTCAAAGATCATTTTGCGGGGAGCACGACGTCGGATATAGTTCGTGATCTCCCTCATCTGTGCATAGACATCCACCTGCATGAGCGCAGGTGCAGAACCGATTTTGCTAAAACGATCCGCGATCAGATCAAGACGAGCGACATCATTCTGCATTTCATCAAGGACTTCCAATTCATCCGGTCGATGGTAGTGCGATTCACGCAAGTGTTCGATCCATCCGATGATCGCACTTATAGGTGTGCCAAGCTGATGCGCTGTTTCTTTCGCCATGCCTACCCAGACCCGATTTTGTTCAGCACGCCTAGCATTATTTATACTCACATATCCTACTGAAATAAATGCGGCTAGCAATAACAATTGCAGATATGGAAAATATGTAAGTAGCTCAAGGACGCGTGAGTTTTGATAATATAGAAATTGATTTTCTCCTGTAATCTCGATAGGCTTAGGCCCTTTTTTTTGCAAATGAACCAGGGTTTGCTGAAGAAAAACTTCATTGGAATCCAGTCCAGGTCCAAAATTGCGGCCATACAGTACCTTATCATCATGACTGACCCACATGATCG
>JBDUDG010000083.1:0-10364 GCA_040003045.1 Saprospiraceae bacterium
TTAAGGGCACGATCAATTGATTCTGTGTCTTTTACTTCGATTATAAGCATTCTGAGTAGGATAAATTTTAGCGGGGCAAAGGTATGTATCTTTTATGAAACAACCAATACCCCGATAATCTCGTCTTTTATGGGTGATATAACGGGAATCTTTAAAGTTTACTTGGTGACCACTTTAATCAGTGTTCCTGCGGTAAGCTTATCGTTTTGATCCATACCATTAACAATCGCGAATTCCTTAATACGAGCTGTTGGGACGCCATGTTCCTGCAATGCCTGAGCTAAAGTCTCTGATTTTGATACGGTAACTACTTTTATCCTGTCTGGTTTTACATTGATCTTGGTTTGGTCCGTCAATTCTTTAAATCCTCTCATGGTCTTGTCAAACTGGCTTTCGAAGCCAGAGAAATCACCAGGTGCAGCTACCCCATGAAATACATACACTGCCTGCTTTAAAAGGATGTAAACGCTCTTCACGGTAATTGATGATGCGGCTCCGGTATTTGGATCCTGTGTATCCTGTGTGGCTCTGACTTCAAGAGCGGACAAACCATTTACATTGATCTGCTGAGTGCCGGTCACTTTTAATTGCAAATTAGTCGCATCAGTCTGTGCAGCCGCCTGTAAAGATGTTCCTTCTGCAACCGTAAAAATTAAAAGTGCCTTTCCACTTGTAGGGGCCATTTGCACCTGGGTAGGGCTATTCTGCAACTGCCAGCTATTTGGAACAGGGAATTGAAATTTCAGCTCCGGATGGTAGAAAATATCTGCTTCAACAAAACCCTGTCTGGGGTCTTCTCCGAATATAATACCATCGATCATTCTCAGATAAGAATCCCTGTTGACTTTATATGAACTCAACCCTGTCTGAGCCTGCCAATCGGTAGCTGCTTTGTCCACTTTATTGAATCGATCTATCGGATCGGGGTGTGTAGAAAGAAAAGTTGGTAGTTCACCGCCTGATCCTTCACTAAGTGATTTAAGTGTTTTGAAAAAATCGGCCATTTGATGTGCATCATATCCCACTTTTGTTGAGTACTCAGCGCCTAATTGATCTGCCTGAGCTTCATCATCCCTGCTGTATTTCAAAAACAGAAGGCTCAATGCAGTTTGTGCCTCATTAGCAAATGCAGCAAATTTTGGTGAAACGGCCATACCTCCTATTAAGAGCACATTGGCCAAAGTTGATTTGGTATATTGCTCTACTCCATGTCTTGCGGTAATATGTCCTGTCTCATGTCCTAGTACACCCGCAAACTGTGCTTCGTTGTTGAAGTATGCCATGATCCCTCGTGTGAAATACACATATCCCCCAGGAACGGCAAATGCATTCACAACAGGAGAATCCACAATACGGTATGTAAATTTCAAATTGGGACGGTGTGATATTTTCACCATATTCTGACCTTCAGTGTTGATAAAATTTTGGAGTGACTGGTTGTCATACAATCCATACTGTGCTACAACCTGCGGATCAGATTGTGCGCCCAGAGCGATTTCCTGCTGTTCAGACATCAGCACAAATTGTTTTTTTCCTGAAACGGGATTGACTGCGCATGCAGCCAGGAAAAGCATGCAAATGACAGAAATAATAAGAGGGAGTGAAGATTTAATTGATTTCATGTTGAATTCTGTTTTTTATTTTTGATTGCTTTGTTTTTGATTGAACAAGTCATTTAAATTTTAATTTCTTTCAAATGATAATCCAGAAGGCATTAGGCAAAACACCTTGTGGATCGATAGATTAGATTTATTTTACTCACAGAATAACGATCTTTGCAGGTAATGATCCTATTGACCTGATGTTATAACTATGAATAAAGCAACATTGGGAGCAATTTGTTTATAGTTTGGCAACATTATGTGGTTTATTTTCGAAAAATCATAAAATAAAGAAGTACCTATACAGAATACAGGTTCCAGCAGTATGATGAAAGTAATGATCCCTTGAAAACCAGAAAATGACATTTCGAGGATTCCCCAAAATAAATAGTGACACTATCCGGCAAACCCTGTCTAATTATTGGATCAGGACGAAAGCCGCATTCAAAGATTCACATAAGCGAAAAAAAATGTTCCTATACGGCTTATATGGTATAGGGGGCATAATATTCTTGTTCGTTTTCCTCTTCCTGCTTACCTGGGCCGGATTGTTTGGGTCCATTCCGAATAAGAAAACACTTCTTGCTATCCGTCAACCTGAAGCTTCAAAAATATACAGCGCTGATGGCAGATTGATGGGTAAATATTACACGAAGAACAGGAACACTTTACAATTTGATCAGATCCCTCCTGAATTTATGTCTTCGCTCATTGCAGTGGAAGATTCAAGATTCTGGTCACATCATGGTATTGATTTCAGAAGCTGGATGCGTGTTCTGGTGAAGCGACTTATTCTTGGACAGGAAAGTGCAGGAGGCGGAAGCACATTGTCCCAGCAGCTTGCAAAAAATTTATTTCCGAGAAAAGATTATTGGCTGGGGTCCATGCTAATTAATAAGTTCCGGGAATTTATCATCGCTTACCGTCTTGAAAATGCATATACCAAAGAGCAGATTCTCACATTCTATGTAAATACGGTTCCGTTTGGTGAAAACATTTATGGACTGGACGCAGCAGCGGATAGATACTTCAGCAAAACCGCAGATACCTTGTCAATTGAAGAGAGTGCTTTACTTGTTGGATTATTAAAGGCCACAAGTTATTTCAATCCCAGAAATTTTCCTGAACGAGCTATTCAGCGCAGGAATGTAGTGCTTCACCAAATGGTTGTAAACGGCAGCATCGATTCATTGACTTATGATTCATTAAGCAGGATTCCATTAAAACTCAGCTACCAACGTAATACTGATTCAGAAGGAATCGCGCTTTATTTCAGGAATCAAATAAGGAATGTAATGCTGGAGTGGTGCAGAACACACAACAAACCTGATGGAGAGCCATACAACCTTTTTGTCGATGGATTAAAAGTATACACAACGATAGATTATGGCATGCAACAGTATGCCGAAGCTGCCGTGAAAGCGCATCTTGCAAAAATGCAGGTTGAGTTTGATAGGCAATTCAAAGATTACAAGGAATATGCAACTCCATTGAAAGATCTGATGGAAAGATCGCCACGGTACGAAAATATGGTCAATGCCGGCTTCAGCGAGAAGGACATCAAGGATTCGTTCGACCTGAGGAGACCTATGAAATGGTGGACATGGAATGGCATGCGTGATACGATTGGATCACCAATGGATAGCCTGAAACATTATCTTAAAATGCTTCAGGGTTCCTTAGTGGCCATCGATCCTAAGACCGGCGGCATCATGGCTTGGGTAGGAGGAAATGATGCACAACAATTCAATATTGATTATGTAATCACACCTCGTCATCCCGGTTCATCCTTCAAGCCAATTCTTTATGCAACGGCTTTGGAACAAGGCATTGCGCCATGTTCTTATTATCCGAACGAGTTGCACACTTACGTTGTCAAAAATGAAAATTGGACTCCGGGCAATTCGGATGAACAGTATGGAGGATATTATTCATTGAATGCTGCGCTGGCAAAAAGTATAAATACAATAGCAGTTGAGCTGATCTATGAAACCGGGATCGATAATGTGATCCAAAAAGCGCGTCGAATGGGGATGAAGGGAGACCTGCCCAAAGTGCCTTCACTCGCGCTAGGAACTGCAGAGGTCACCCTTCTCGAGCTCGTCAGTGCTTATTCGACATTTCTGACAAAAGGATATCATCGTCCATATTCGATGATCACTCGTATCGAAGATGTGGATGGAAATGTGCTCGAGGAATATAAAACACAACCAAGCACAAGTGTTTTCAGTGAAGAAACAGTGGGCATGATAGATCAGATGCTTGCGAATGTAATTGACAATGGTAATGCGGGAAGCCTTAGGTGGGCGTATGGGATCAAGGGCGCTGTTGCAGGCAAAACAGGGACTACTCAGTTTCAGTCTGATGGATTATTTGTTGGAATGACGCCGAAGTTTATTGCAGGTGCATGGGTTGGATGCTTCGATCGGAGAGTAAGCTTTCATAGCCTTCGCGATGGACAAGGAAGTAAAACTGCGCTGCCGATTTGGGGAGAATTTGTAAAGCGATTACAGGATGATCCGGATTATAAAACATATTTCAATTCATACTGGCCTGAAGAATTCCGATACATCAATGATTGTCCATATGTCGTTGAGGAAGGGGAATTAGTTCAGCAAAATAAACCAGCTCCGGGTGATACCCTTGGTGACTGGCCTAGAAGATATATCCGCAGATCTGATGCGGCCCACGGCATTGGTAAACTGATGCAGGACATCTTCGGGAAGAAAGAAAAGAAGCCAGAAGAGCCTAAGGAGAACAAGAAAGGCGAATAACAAACAGACAAAGTGCAGGGAGTAATTGCAAGTGATGGAGTTTGCTCCAAATCTTGATAGGTTCTTTACACACTGCAGGAGCAAACTCCTTGCAGTGACGACAAAGTCTGGTGTATTGAGTATGTGGTGAAAATCTGAAAAAGAAATATTTTGCGTTAATTCATTCTTAATTCCGTTAACTTCATTTTCAAAAAATGGGGAATTGAATTCGTGTTAATTCCTGAAATTCGTGGCCCTAATTTCATTTCCATAAAATAACCATAGGTTAACATAGTGACAACAAGGTCTTAACCGTTTTTCATCATAGTGCATCGTCTTAAATATAAAAGCATGCAATATGAAAAAGACAATCTTCCATCTCCTATCTATCATCATCATTCTTACAGGCTGGTATGCTCCATCATTCGCAAATCATCTTGATGGACTGTGGCGAAATGAAACGCTCCGCATCACCATACGTATCGAACAGGAGCAGAATGGCTTCAGAGCGAAACGGACTGATGAAGGCATCTGGTATCATTATTCTACACAGGACAACCGCTACTACACGGATCAGCGTGGAAACTGGTATGAGGTGATCGACAATGATCAACTAATTTGGAATGAAACGAAGTCAGATAAACGAATAAACTTCGACCGTGTGGATGATCGGAATTATAATTCCAGGAACGATTATAGAAATAATGACTACAGTTATAATGGGAATAATAACAACTATTTCAATGATTACGATCATGGTAATAACCAAAATAATAATGGCTGGTACAATGATCAAAATTCAGTTACCCATTATTCGCTGGAAGGAAATTGGTTTGGACGAAATGAAAAGGAATGGATTCAGATCGTGTACTTCTACTCTGGCATCAGTGTAAAAACTGAACATGGTGGTTGGGAAAGATATTATGGTGATCGATCAGGAACTCGCTTTAGGGATAAAGAAGGAAATACAATCATCCTTTTTGACAATGAGACACTTCGCTACAGAGGTCAGCACGGTAAGTGTGATATTCTATTCTCCCGTCACCCCACAATGAACAGGAATGCTCACGAATGGAAAGACTAACGATTAGTAGATTGTGAGATGAACAAGCCGGTGGTAAAGTCCGGTTTGTTTTATTTAACTGAACATTAACCGAATTAATACATGTTCGCAACAAACTTTCAATCTGAATACTTGTCTAAAAATAAAACAATATATACCATGAAACAGAATCTTTTGATCACCTCATTTATTATGGTCCTAATCTCATTTGTTGTTTTTCCTCTTCAGGCAAAACAAGTAGATGGAATTTGGGGTCATCACTACAATACGAAGGAACAACCTCCTTCAAAATTTGAAACAAGTAAGAATGACCGTTTGTCTTATCATGGAAAGCATGCCCTGACTCATCGGCATCATAAAAAAGGACACAGGTTTGAAAGAAAATTTAACCGCTCTGCAGGAGTTAATGGAAGCTCCGGTTTTCAACACAATACAGGGAATAAATTTCGGAATCATTCTCAGCGTGATGGAGTAATTCAGAACTCAAACGCTGGGAGATGGGATGGATTCCAAAGAAATCAATCAGAAAGACGATCAGGAGATTTTCATGGTAAGGGATATTCTAAACATGACAGAAAAAATAAAATGTTTAGACATCATGATATCAGGAACCATAAATCAAATGGCAACCATCGGAATAGACGGAGTGAACAACAAGAGTATAGAAATTAACTATTGGTAGTTTGTTGAAATGAAAGGCCGGAGTAGAGACCGGCCTTTTTTTATACCCCTAAATCGTTGTCGTTTCGTTTCGACTCCGCTCAACGACCGACGAGATTCTTCTGAAAAGTTGTTTCGGCTCCGCTCAACATATTAAATAGAATTTTCTGATTGATTGCGTATTCGTTTCGGCTATCGTTCAACGAACACTCAAGATTCTCATTGAATGATTCGGCTCCGCTCAACACTTGAAACAGTAATCCCATCCTATTGCTACAGATCATTAACCGCCCCGCTCAACGACTGACGAGATTCTACCGAAAAATATTTTTCGGCTACGCTCAACATTAATGTTTAATGCTGTACGATGAAAGATTTTAAACTCATTTGAGTTTTGGAGTAAGCCTGGATTTTATATTCACCAGGAACCCATTTTGATATATCTATTGATTGAGTAAAATCAACTTTCTCGTTGAACTTTTTTTGCCATACTACACCCAGATTACTTCCTAGATTATTTAAAACCAAAGCATTTATGACATCTTTTGAAAATTCCACTTTGATAAAATCATCTGCAGGATTTGGAACCATTGAAAATAAAGAGACTGGTGATTGTTCACTGTCAGCTTTGCTATTCGATTTTTCATCGAAATGCTCATCGTTTTTTATAACCGGATTATGATCTTGCTGCAAGACAAATTTGAAAGGCAATATAAGCTCGACCGGGACAGCCTTGCCTTCATGACGTCCTGGAATCCATTTTTGAGGAAGATCATTCATTCCATTTATTACACGAATTATTTCAGCACTGAATCCCGGACCTGGACTCCGAACAGCTCTTACATTTGAAACACTTCCATCCGGATCAACTACAAATTTAGCGATGACCATTCCTTCATTTCCGTTTTGACGATCTTCAGCCGGATATTTAATGGATTCATAAATATATTTGAACATAGTTTCGGAGGCACATGAGGATCTCTTGTCTTGTTCCATTTCTTCACAACCAGGAAATCGGGGCATTTCTTCTACATATTGGAAAATTTGTTCTTCTGCAGTATCAGATGTTACTTCTTCTTCTTTGGAAGAAGTTGGCATTACAAATTTTACCGGCAATGAAAATGATACAGGTACTGCAATACCATTGTGCCTGCCCGGAACCCATTTATCCGGACGCGCTGCCATGACATTCATCATTCGCATTACTTCATCCGTGATATATTGATTTGGCGAACGAACAACCTTAATTCTGGAAAGACTTCCATCAGGTTCTACAACAAATTGTACTATAGCAGTTCCTTCAATGTTTTGGTTTGGTACTGAAGGATATTTTATAGTATTCGAAATGAATTTGTACATCGCTTCGATTGAATTCTCACCCGGGAAATGTGGCATTTCTTCAACAAAGGAGTATGGTTCTATATCATTTTTTGTAAGGTCTGAGTCCGGGTTTTGTGCTGGTAATTTATAGGCTGAAATTATGGTAGCTGGCAGTGTATCACCGTGAAAGGAAACATTAATTGGCTTTTCAGGATCAAGATATGCTTCATTTAGAATTTTTAATTTTCCTGTAGTTGGGTCAATCAGATAGTCCTCATTTTCTTTCAGAATTGTATTTCCTGATTTAACCACAACGGAAGCCCATGAACTAGAATCTATTCCTGAATTACAAGCATGACCCAGGGGAGCACCTAATACCATAGTTAAATTTAATTTCTCCATAATCTGCATCAAATCAGCCAGTGTACCAACAGTCAATGTTTTATCTATATTTAGGTACACTCTTCTATTTTGGCCTCCATGTGTTCCTGCATTTAAACTTTGTTCTAATTTTGAAAATGGAATCTCGATAGAATTGAGAAAATATTTCTTGTCTTTTGTAACCATGAGAATAAGAGAATCCCAAACTGCGTAGACGGGCAAACCATCTTTGTAAAGATTATACCCGGTCTTTTCACTGGGTATTGAATTTGATTTTCCAATCGGCCTCTCCCTGAAAGAAAAAATAACAAGTGATACCAGCAATATTGGTATCAGTCCAAGATATTTAAACCTTGCAAAAAATCCGGAACGCTGTTGAGTCATCATCTTCAAACGGTTTTTTAATTGTGAATAAATTAATTGGTTGGTAAGCCTGCTTTGCAGTGTGTTTGTTTTCTGAGCTATGAGAAAAGAAGCATAATTTTCCCAGGGAGTGTCTTTCAAGACTGCAGCATCAGCAAGGAATTCGTGAACTTCTCTTAATCTTTTCCGATACAAATAAATCATTGGACTTGGCCATAAAAAAATACAGGCAAACTCCATTAACAACACATCCACCGTGTGGCCTTCATAGATGTGCGCATTTTCATGCGCCATGATTTCTGCCAGCTCAGATTCACCGAATTGATGATCTGCAGGCAAATACATTGTTCTGAAAAATGAAAATGGAGCTTTGACTTCAGCAGACAGAATGAAGCGATGTTGCGCCGAAACGATTAATTGTCCTTTATTTTTAATTTTGAATATGAGCATGATTTCCCTGATCATTCTTAGCAAAAGCATAAAATTGCCTGCGATATATGCCATCAACAAAATACTTTCCCAGGAAATAGTTTTATTTTCAGAAGATGCGGTAATACTGATGGTATCCAGATAAGAGCCTACATAAATTATGGACGGACTGACATCTGAATCTTCATGTTGAAGTTGCAAAACATAAATCCTGATGAGTGGCAGAAGTATACTGACCAGCAAAGTGGCAATCAAATAGACTCTGTTGGTCTGGAACAATGTCTCTTTGCGCAAAGCAACATTGTAGAAGGTATAAAATATTGCCAATCCCAGAGTGACCTGGAATAGATAGGCCAGAAGGCTCATGATTTCTTCTTTTTTAATTGTTTAATAAGATCCTGTAATTCCTCTACAGACGTTTCTTCTTGTTCGATGAGAAATGAAACCAATTGAGGGGTCGAACCATCGAAGTAATCCTTAAGAAAAGAAAGCAGGCTTCGTTTGGAATACACTTCTTTCAGAATCATTGGGAAATATTCATATGTCCGTCCATAGGCCTTATGCCCCACAAAGCCTTTGCGCTCAAGGATCCTGACAATTGATGAAATGGAAGAATGAGGAGGTTTAGGTGAAGGAAGCTCTTCGATGATGTTGCTGACGGTGCATCGGCCGATCTGCCAGATCAACTGCATGATTTCTTCTTCTGCTTTGGTGAGGCTCTTAAATCGGGACATATGAATATTGATTTTCAAAACAAATATAACGTAATTTTACGTTATGCAACTAATTGTTCAATTTTATTTTCTGAAAAATCCTTTCATTATTCCTGCAGTCTTTCTTTTCTATAAACTTCGCTTCTTGAAAGTCCAAATATCCAGTCCCTGAAGGATCATTGTCAACAATGAAAATCTTTCTACTTTTGAAACATGTCTGTGCCCTCAATTAACGAAGCTGAAATCGTGGATTATTATGACTATTGCCAGGTGGACTATTCCCTGGTGTGGCAGTTGGACGAGGTCATGTGCATGCATTACGGCTACTGGAACGACGATACGCCCCATCATAGGGCAGCTTTGCAGATGATGAATAAGCAGGTAGCAGAAGCCGCCGAGGTCAGACCTGGACATCATATTCTGGATGCCGGTTGTGGTGTTGGTGGACCTTCTATATTCCTGGCGGGCATGGGATGTCGTGTTGAAGGCATCACCCTGAGCGAAAAACAAGTAGTAACATGTCGGAACAATGCAGCAAAATTTAACCTTGAAGGTTCTGTCCATTTTAGCCAGCAAAATTACCTGGCGACCCAGTTTGAAGATAATTCTTTCGATGTCGTATGGGCCATTGAGAGCGTGTGTTATGCCTGGGACAAATACGATTTTGCAAAAGAGGCATTTCGTGTTCTAAAACCAGGAGGCAGAATAGTGGTGGCAGATTTTCATAGTCAGCCTGTCCTCAAGGGATCACCTGATGATAATCTTATGAAAAAATGGACAGATTCATGGGCCATCAATTCATATGTCACAGCTGACCAATTTGAAAAAGATCTTACAAAAGCAGGATTTCAAAGTGTCAGCCATCGTGATATTACTTTAAATGTCAAACCAAGCATCCGAAGATTATTTCTTTCCTTTTTACTGCTACACATTTTCTTTTACAACGCAATTGCACAGAAAGGTGATCATATTAAAACTTCAACAAAAAGCGCTTCACCCCAAAATGTAATTATTAAATATGGCATTGCAAGTTTTTATGCTGAAAAATTCAATGGGCGCAAAACAGCAATAGGTGAAATTT
>JBDUDG010000084.1:0-10341 GCA_040003045.1 Saprospiraceae bacterium
TTTGAAGTATGAAAAGTCTTTCTAATTCACCAACCTCCCATCCTTTCGGAATCTCTCCCAATTCAGACCTTACAAACTCATCATTCTCGTCCGCCTTAGCCTTGGCGACGGAGGACTTAAATGGGCCAAAATCTACAAACCAATGTTTGTAAAGGGTCATGGCCATTTCCTCCAGGGTGCGATTCATCTGGAGGTTGAGTTCGATTTTATCGTCGAGGGCGGAGAGGATGGAGGCAATGGCGCGTTGTTCGGGGAGGGGTGGAAGGTTTATACCAATGTTGTGAATGTAATTTCTGTTTAATGAAGGCACTGCACTACCGCTATTGTATTTTTTGAAATCTATATGACATAGGACATAGTATAGAAATTTTGGACTGTTGCCTAAAAAATCTGTTACAAACATCACGGTATTATGTGGCCAAAAATCACGGTCGACATAATGAGCTTTGCCCATAGAATTTCCACTTCTTCCTAGAACTAAACCTGGTCCCTTGCATTTAACAACATCATGCCAACCAATTATTCCACTTGACCCATAGATTGGAGAATTTCCACCTTTGGAGTTGGTTATTGGGAGGTCATGACCTCTTCTCAACTTAATGCAGTCTTCAAGATTTATTGTTTTCCAGTTATTCACAACTACTAAAAACTTTCAAAATTCTGTAATATCATTTGTTTCAATTCTTCACTTCGTTGAAACTGCTCATTCAATAATTGTTTCAATCCTTCCATCTTCTCTTCAAAAACAATTCCATCATCTTCTTCAACTTCCGTTCCAACATAAATCCCTGGCGTAAGCTTATAATCCTGTTTAATCACTTCTGCAATGGACGCCGCCTTGCAAAATCCATCTACATCTTTATACTTTTTCCCTTTGGTCCTCCATCGATGATATGTATCTGCGATAAGATGGATATCCGCATCCGTAAAGACTCGCAGCTTACGACTCGTCATGGTGCCCATCTTAGACGCGTCAAGAAAAAGGATCTCATTCGCTCGCTTGCGATGCACACCATCCTTGCCATCTCTGTTTTTGCTCAGGATAAAAAGACACGCCGGAATACCGGTCGTCAAAAACAACTTATCCGGTAGCCGCACGATCGCATCGATCATACTATGGTCGACCATGTGCTGGCGTACATTTTTTTCGCCTTTGGTATTGGAGGTCATCGCGCCATTGGCCATAACGATCCCTGCCGTACCTGTATCGCTGAGATGAGACCAGAAGGTCTGCATCCACATATAATTAGCACTCCCGTCAGTCGTAAATTCTTCTCTCGGCCCGAATAGTCGCGGATCATTCTCCGGCAGATCTTCCGGATGCCACGTGCTGACATTGAAGGGTGGATTAGCAATCACGTAGTCAGCCTTCAGCGTTGGAAATTTATCATCCAGCAGTGAGTTGCCGAGCCGGATATCGAAACTGAGATTGCGCAGCATGAGGTTCATTAGACATAATCGCAGCGTCTGTGCCGTCATCTCCTGGCCATAGACCGAGATATCACTTTTGTTGCCGCCATGCTCATTGATAAACTTAAGGCTCTGCACAAACATCCCTCCACTTCCGCACGCCGGATCGAAGATGCGCCCCTTATACGGTTCGAGGATCTCCACCAGCAGCCGCACGATACTGCCCGGCGTAAAAAATTGTCCGGCACCAGACCCCTCCGCCATCGCAAAGCGTCCGATATAATATTCATAGATGCGACCCAGGATATCACTCTCCGGATTTTCCTTTTCACTAAACTTGGGATGTGACAGCAGATTGATGATCCCGCCGGTTTGCTTGGCACTCAACTCGCTCCTCACAAAAATGCGTGGCAGAATATTATTGAGCTGCGGATTATAGGTCGTCAGCAGATCCTGGATGACATCAAATGCGTCATCGATTTTGACTTTGATATCATCCTGTTCGGCATTGTCTTTAAAATATTGCCATGATGCAGTAGGTGGGATGACGAAGGTGTTGCGTGATTTGTATTCGTCTTCATCTTCAAGAACATATTTGATATCCTTTGGTTTGGTGGTGTAGTAGTCGGAGTCCGGATCCTTTACGAGTTGCGACAGCTCTTCACGCACCATGTCGTATCGTTCGCTGAGGTGTTTGACAAAGACGAGGGGGAGGATGTAGTTTTTATAATTGTTTTCGGAGACGGCGCCCCGTAGTTCATTGGCGGCGTCCCAGAGTTCTTTTTCGAAGTCTATGTCGGGTTTGGGCATAGGGGGCTAAATTACTGACAAACATACGATTGTAATTGAATTTAGAGAAGAGATGGTGAACTAAGAACTCTGATAGCTGTATACTTTTCAAAATAAGTTAGAAAAATATTTAATATTTTAACTTACATTTACTGTTAATTAAAATAGTGTTACCTTTGCCGTGAAAATTACTTTTGCTGATAAGAGACTAGAAAAACTTGCTAACGATGACCGTAAGCGGGTAAAGGAGTTTGGTAAATTACGGGCTGAAAAAATCAAAGTCAGATTAGCTCAACTGCGATTTGCAACAAGCCTTGAAGATGTAAAAACCTTGCCTGGTAATTACCACGAATTAAAAAATAACAGGAAAGGACAATGGGCTTGTGACTTGGATCAGCCTTATCGATTAATATTCTCACCACACCAAAACCCCATCCCAACCAATGAGGATGGCCAATACATCTGGTTAGAAATTAGAGCTGTTGAAGTGATTGAAGTCATTAACTACCACAAAGAAAATTGACCTTGGAAAAACAAAATCAATACTTTCCACAATCCGTTCCCCATCCGGGTGAAACTTTAAATGAAAAACTGGAAGAAATGGGTATGGGCCCCAAAGAATTTGCACTTCGCACAGGCAAGCCTGAAAAGACAATAATCGCTGTGATGAATGGTGAAAGTTCAATTACTGCTGATATGGCAGTGCAGTTTGAAAATGTAACAAAGATTCCTGCCCATTTCTGGATGAATCACCAAAGAGGTTTTGATGAATACATAGCAAGAGAAAAACGTAAAGTAATGATTGACGAAGCTGTCGCATGGGCCAGGCAATTTCCATTATCAGACTTAATAAAGAAAGGCTGGCTGCCAAAAGTCGCAACCATACAGGAAAAAACAATAGAATTGTTAGCGTTCTTTGGCTTCTCGAATCATATAGCCTGGGAGGATTACTATTTCAAACAACAGCTTAAGGTTGCTTTTCGAATCTCATTATCCAACATAAATGAACCATATTCCATTTCAGTCTGGCTTCGAAAAGGTGAACTGCAGGCAGCAGAACTTGAAGCAAGCGGATATTCTGAAAAGAAATTCAAAGAAACATTGCCAGAGATAAAATCAATTATGGCAAAACACCCTAAAGATTTCTTCCATCAATTGCAAAGACTTTGTCTTCAGGGAGGTGTTAAAGTGGTACATACACCATGCATCAATAAAGCTCCTATAAGTGGCTCTACCCGTTGGCTCAATGATACTCCCCTGATACAGTTGTCCGGCAGATACAAACGCAATGATATTTTCTGGTTTACTTTCTTTCACGAAGCAGGACATATTCTCTTACATGGTAAGAAGGATATTTTCCTAGAGCAAGTAGAATACACTGATAAGGACTTGATTAAAGAAAAGGAGGCAGATCAATTTGCAGTAAAATGGACTTTGACAGAGGTAGAAGAAGAAGCAATTTTAGAAAGACCACAACTCAATGAAGAAGATATCCGGGAATTTGCAAAATTGTTCAATACTCACCCGGCAATCATCATAGGGCGATTGCAGCACAAGAAGTTAATTCCTTTTTCAATGGGGCGAGAATATTTTGAGCAAATTATTTTATAAGAAAATTTATCTATATTAAAATTAAATCTTAAATTATTTTGAGAACAGCTGTATTATTTGGAGCAGGAGCGAGCATAGAAGCAATTCCAACAATTGACGAAATGCAAAGACATATTCCGCATTTCTTACAACGACTTAATGATCCCCAAGTTCATAGCCTGACAAAATTTCCTAATGAATTAAAATATTTAATCACTCTTCTTGAAAAATTTTGCGAGTCATTAAAACTAACACAAACTCCAGATGTCACATTGAGAAAACTCTTTTTCTCTGAAAAAAACTTTGAACCATGGCTTAAAATGTACTGGATCTACTTTAATATACTTCAAACAGGGAAAAGATCCGATATTGGCCTAGCACCTTCCCAAAAATTTAGATCATATGGATTTACAGATAAAGATATTCATCTTTAATTTCCGATTATTTATTTGATTCAAAAGACAATTATACTTTTTTAACATGGAATTACGATTTTCAGTTCGAGCACGCTTATATGCACATGAATTCGATCGGTAGTCTTGAATCAATGTATGCTGATATTTCAATTTATCCAAGCCCATTTGAAAGCGATACTCTACCAATAGCATCAAGTATTCCATCTGCAAATAAACTAATTCATTTAAATGGTACTACTTTCTTTTATCAGCACTTTACTAATAATTCATCGGGATATGCATTAATCTATCCGGAATTTAAAACAGATCTTAATATTCATCAAAGTCTTGACAACTTACTATGGATTCTTTCTCCAGAAAACAATAAATTAGTACAATTATCAAATATATTGAAATTTGGGTTTACATATACTAATGATCAATTTCGAGATTTAAAACAAAGAATTAACCAATCCATAAACATGGTTCAAAAGCTGGTAATAATAGGATATTCATTTCCAAAATCAAATGAAAAAATTGATAAATGTATTTTCGATTCTTTGGCGGATAATGCTGAAATTTTAATTCAAAATCCTATCTCCCAAATAGACAAACTTGAATCCAGATTTAAGATAGCACCAAATCGCGTAAAAGAAATAACCCAACTAGAAAAAATGAGTGGATTCATTGTTGAATAAAATAAATTTTACTTAAGTTAATTTAGCTCAAGGCATTCATTATATATTTGTGAATATCAGCTCAAAAAAATAAAAAACCATCATTATAAAATTCAAAACTCCCCTCTATGCTCCCTAAACTCCTCCCACACCCTCAAAAACTTCTCCGAAGCCCTCAGCACAGGCTCCAGATCCACATCCTCTTTCGCCGTCCACTGCCATTGTGATTCCAACAACCACAGATGCGCAAGACCCTGTAATTCGATAGTCTCATACAGCTTGACCATAGCTGTTTGATGCTTTGCAGCATTTGCGAAGAGGTTTGGGCCCTGGAAACAGAAAGAAACAAATGCATAAAGAAAAACCGCTTCACTATTCCGAAGAAAATGCCTACAAAATTGATTATCCAACCTACGATAAGAACGGATTTTTTATATCCAAGCTTAATTGTGCTTTTCCACCTGTAGTAATTCCTGCATGGCCGTCACTTGTGCTTGCAAAATATCCAGTTTCGTCATCAATTCCTGATTCTGCGCTTGCAGTTCTTGCACTGATTTTACCAGGGGAACGACAAACTCCGCATAGCGCAATCCATATAAACCGTCTGCGGATGACGGCGTATCGACACCGCTGAAGTCATATCCAATAGCTTGCGCAGCGGATTCCACTTCCTGAGCAATGAATCCGCTCATCTTCATTTTCTCGATATCATGTTTACCAGCCCAGTCAGTTGTATCCGTGCTTCCTGTGATTCTTTCCTGCGCTGCTATATTGATGTTGTAGGTGACCGGTCGCAGGCGATTGATGAAATCCAATCCGGGTACATTCGCCTGAATGTTTGTCTTGATGCGTCCATCTGAATAATTGGTCCAACCCACCTGACCACCAATAGAGGTGACAAATGCATTTCCAATGCGCACTTCATTGTTCCCTGCAGGATTGGCATTGTATCCCAGGCCCATAGCGTTATCAAATGCACCTGCGGAACACGCATAGAACCCAAGGGCAGTAGCGTTCTGCGAAGTGCCCACGTCCATGGCATAGGTTCCCACAACTGTGTTTCCCCAACCTGTTGTATTGGTATGTAAAGCGCGCAGGCCAACGGCTACATTGGACTGGCCTGTGGTGTTGGCCCGAAGGCTTTCGTATCCCACGGCGGTGTTGGATTGACCTGTTGTATTTAGATGCAAAGAATATGATCCCATCGTGGTGTTCCAGCTTCCGGTGGTTACAAAATAAAGCGCATTGGAACCGACGGAGGTGTTGTCCTGGGCAGAAGTTGCATTGTAAAGAGCCTTGTAACCCAGTGCAGTATTATTCCATCCATCTACATTTCGCGCCATAGCTTTTGCGCCGATGGCTGTATTCTGAAATCCCGTGGTGTTAGTATGCAATGCAGAATCACCGACAGCGACCATATTGGATAAGTTGGTCACGCTGTAAAGCGCTGCATTTCCGATGGCTGTATTGTTGTTGCCTGCCAAATTGCTAAATAGCGCATTGCGTCCTACAGCTGTATTCTTATCCCCTGAGGTATTGGATAAGAGCGCTTCATTGCCAAAAGCTGCATTGTCTGATCCTGTCGTATTGTTTTGCAACGCATGCGTGCCTGTGCCGGCATTATAATTCCCTGTGAGATTACTTTGCAATGTCTTCTGTCCAATGGCTATATTTTCATTCCCGGTAGTATTTTGAAGCAATGCATTTGAGCCTATGGCTGTATTCCCTGTAGCCGTATTTGTACGAAGTGCGCGATAACCAATAGCTGTATTAGCAATTCCATCTATATTCTCATGCAATGCACTCGCGCCAATCGCGACATTTTCAATTCCTGTAACCGTTTTATATAGCGCAGAATCTCCAATAGCGATTTGCTGATTGGCATTGATATTGGAATACATCGCGAGATTTCCGATGGCCGTATTTTTTTGACCATTTACATTGTTATGCAGTGCTTTTAAACCAACGGCTGTGTTCCGCTGACCCTGAACATTATTCTCCATGGCGAAATTACCAATAACTGTATTTTCAAAACCATTCACATTATTGTTTAAGCTATTGTTTCCAATCGATACATTGGAATTGCCGGTCTTGTTCTGAATCAAAGCGAAATTGCCTATAGCCAAATTCGAAATACCTGTCGTATTGCTAGTCATCGTATTCAATCCAAACGCGAGATTATTGGAGCCACTGGTATTTGAAAAAAGTGAACTTTCCCCGATGGCCATATTATATTGTCCATTTGTGTTTTCGCGCAAGGTCGAATTCCCAATGCCCATGTTATACGAAGACGTGGTATTTCGCAAACTATTATATCCAATGGCCATGTTTTGATATCCTGATGTGCCACCGAGCAGCGCATATGCCCCGATCGCAGTATTATAAGTTCCGCTTTCATTGTTGGCCAATGCTTGTGTACCGAACGCTGTATTGTATTGACCAGTTGAAGTTCTTTGCATCGCGTACGTCCCTACTGCAGTATTGAAGCCGCCGGTGGTATTCGATTCCATTGCGCCATTGCCAATAGCCACCTGGTAAATACCGGTAGTATTGGATAATCCGGCATTATCACCGATAAACAAGGAATAGGTTGAATTGATGGGTTTCAAACGGTTTCCTTCGAAAACCCAACGCTCTTCTCCATCAAGATCAATCCGTATTTTATCTTCATCCGTAAATTTTTCGACCTGGATTTTAGTATCACCATCTGTATCCTTGAGCACGGTGTTAGGACCTGACAGGATCTCCAACCAGGTGATGCCTGTATAGCAAAAGAAGCGCTGAAATGTCAGATCATACACAAGTAATCCCTCTGCAGGGTTCACAATACTCATTCGCTCTGCTGTGATCATGCGGGGAGCCAGCAATCCTTTCGAGGTAGACGATACATCGAGTATGGCACTTGCATCCGGGGATGCTCCACTCGCACTGATGCCAACCGATTGTGCATGGGTCGATGTATGCCATACGCAACAAAACAGAAGCAGCAAAAAAATCATTTTCATTTCACTTGATTTCATGGTCTCTGATATTTTCTAATTGATGATCGATAAGATTCATGCGTTGTTTAAAAATGAAATGTGTTGCAAGGAGCAGGCATCCTGTCACCAGGATGAGCAGGAGGATATCCCGAATTAGAAATGCAGCGCCGTTGTCGAGGATTTTATTTTTGTGTCGCATGATTGTCGACAGCAAAAGTCATACGATGCGAGTGACTGGCCTAATTTTGGGTGTAAGCAAAACTGTATACAACCTGTTATAAAAGTGTAGACATCCACTGTACAGGCTACTAATGAGGCAGTTAGCCGGGAATCAGAGGAGGGCTACAAGCTCCTCAAGGGATCCTTCTTCGGGTAAATTGAGCTTTTTGCGAAGGCGGTACCGCGACGTGCGGATGGAATTATAGCTAATGCCGAGCATATCGCCCATTTCTTTTTGCGTGATTTGCAGCTTGGCGAGGACCAGGATGCGAATTTCTGCAGGTGTCAGATCGCCCAGCTTATTCTTAAGTCTCACGAGGAAGCCAGGGTAGACAACATCAAAAAGTTTGCGGAAGTATTTCCAGTCTTCTTCCGTCAGGATAGTGAGTTGTGTGAGTTGAGCTATTTCTGTAGACCGGACAATCCCAATGTCTTCTGCTTCAGCCAGTGCTCCGATTCGTTCGCGAAGGGAAGTGATCATTTCATTTTTCTCCCGCACGGACCGAATGTATTCCTGGAGTTCTGTCTCCGCTTCAGTAAGCATTCGCATAGCGTGCCTTTTCCTGGATTGCACACGGCGGATCCAGACGAAACCGAGAGTGGATAAAAGGATGAGCACGCCGAAAAGCAAATTTCGAATCATGAGTTGGCGCTGACGTGCCTGCGTGAGCAGGTTGATCTCCCCGGTATACTGCTCATACTCTGCTTTCAACTTCGCTTGCTCGAGTACGTTACGATCTCGTTCTTTTTCCTTCTGCCGTTTGAGTACAAACACAGAGTCTGCATATTGCAGTGACAATGTATTTTCCCCTTTCAGCTTATGATAGAGATAGAGGTTTTCGTAAAAGCTCAGGCGAGTGTCGAGATATTGATCCAGGTGAGTACGCGCAAATGCCAGATACGATTCAGCCTTTTGCAAATTACCCCGACGTAATTCGACATCTGCCAGTGTGCCAGCCGCATTGACTGCACTACCGATGGCTCCCAGTCGAAGGCTTTCCTTGTAATCCTGCTCGAGATAAGGCAATGCATCATTTATTCTTCCGGATTTAAAATAAGCATTGCCAATATTGCCAGTGGTCAATGCCATCCAGGATGAATCCTTGCGCTGGGCAGCCAGATCATGTGATACCTTGAAATAATAAACTGCCGAATCGAAGTTTTGCATCTGGAGATGACTCAACCCCATGGTGTTGATGGATGTGTACGGATACCCCTTACTGGATACAGGCAAGCTGGTCTGAAGGGATTCATGGAGATATTGCAGGCAGGCTGTGTAATCACCGAAGTGATAATAGGCTTTACTGAGTTCGTTGAGAAGATCGCACTTGATATGCGGTGAAGACCAGCCGATGTGTTCGTTGCCGGCATAGCCTTGCATCATATACTCCATACCCAAGCTGAATTGTTGCCAGGCGAAATAATGGATCCCGAGTTGGAAGATGAATTCATTCTTTGCTTTGGGCCAGTTGTGATCATCTGCATCACGCATCAGGGCTTTAAAAAAACGAATCATCTCGGTCGTATCGGGTTCCTTCAGCAATGAAAATTTATCAGCCCACACGAGGGACGCTATCATCTCTTCATGATCCGCTCGTTTTCGCTTTCGAAATGATGTTGCCATTGTTTCCATGACATCCAGCCTTTGTTGGCCACGCGCTAGATGATTGTACACGTTGAAAATGGCTTCCTGTTGTTGATCATGGGGAAGTGCGAGGATGGAATCCACCTGGCCATAGACAGGGAGATATAAGGCAAACACGCAGAGAATTGGGAGAAAGCGGATAAGCATATGAGCCGTGCCAAAATACGTAATGTTTTTAACGGTCGAGGAGACGTCATGAAGATTTGAGACGCGATGGAGATTTGAGACGCGATGAATCGACGTCTCTACAATCAATTAATTAATGGTGGGAGGAAATGATAATTGAAATGACGTAACAAACCGATTTGTAATTCCTATCCCACATTATGTAATCGTTTTAACGGTCGTAGAAATGACGATTTTGAGACGCGATACTTCGACTTGCTTTACTTCTTCCTTGTGCTGCAGCTCAGCAACAGAATCGACGTCTCTACAACCAATTAATTAATGATGCAAGAAATAACAAATGAATTGACGAAACAAACCGATTCGTGATTTGAAATACCACATTATGCATTGTTTTTAACGGTCGTAGAGACCTCATGGAGATTTGAGACGCGATGGAGATTTGAGACGCGATGAATCGACGTCTCTACAACCAATTAATTAATGATGCAAGAAATAACAAATGAATT
>JBDUDG010000085.1:0-10335 GCA_040003045.1 Saprospiraceae bacterium
CATTAAAGAGTCAATGGTGGCTCACGCTAAAGAAGCGTGACAAGTTCCGCAAGGAACATCCATTAAAGAGTCAATGGTGGCTATAGCAAGGGGGATCCACCTCTTACCATTCCGAACAGAGAAGTTAAGCCCCTTCACGCCGATGGTACTGCCGCAAGGTGGGAGAGTAGGTAGCCGCCTATCTTTAAAACGTAAGGCTTGTAGTGAAAACTACAAGCCTTTTTTTATTCTGCCTGCGCGCCCTCTACTGGCAAACCTCTGAATAAACCCGCACTGCCTTTACCAGATCTGCCTCCACCATCTTGAACCCTCCCTGTTCACACAAGCCTTTCAGGTCAGCACAATCACCGAAATATGCTGCCATACCTTTATCAAATAGTAAAAACTGAGTATCCAGGAGCGATACAGGAACAGGGTCGCTTTTCTTCTGAAATGCATATTCGTAAGGTTCATTCGCCAATAGACCTGATCCTGGATAATATTTATACAACTTTACCTTGTCGGAACCATAAATCTCCTCTAGGATATGAATGGCTTGTTCAGCTTTCCCCTTTGCCCTCGGTGCAAAATTCATTTTTTCAAATTTTCGATCACCAATCATAAATGCTACAACTTCTGATGCCATAAGGTCATATTCCTTCATCTCGGTCTCACCTGCAACCATGAATTTTGTATTTCCCTTAGGCCCAAAGATGAATTCAGGTTGATCCTTATCACGTACGTAAGTGCCCATCAGTGTATCCCCATTGATCACCGCAAAACCACTGAGTGAATTATTATCTGCCTGCATAGCTGCTTTCTCTTCTTCCAGTTGCTTCACCTTTGAAGGAGGCAGTGCATGTGCCAGATCTCTTACGAAATGTGTGGTATGAACACCAAGCTTTTCCATTTGTGATTCGTAAGTCTGCATTTGCTCAATCCACTTTTTGGTTCGCTTTTCTTTTTCATCTACTACAAGGATCCGCTTCGCATAATCCATTGCTGCATCAAATTGATCTGTGTAGAAACTCGTCACGGACAGGTTGTAATTGGTGCCTATGTATACTTCCTGCAGATCCTTATCAGCCCCGGGTTTTTGGTCGGCGTATTTTTTCCAGAAATCCATAATAGGCTGCATTTCTTTTAGTATCTCGGCAGGCTGAACATTGGCCGTAAAGGTTTTGAACAAGGCTACCGTTTTGTCCAGTTTTTCTTCAAACTTCTCCTCATCCACATGCTTTTTGATCCAGTACATTTGTTGATCATCTATGGCATAACTGAAATCATATTTGTTGCGTAATGCTTGGTTGGCAATGGACAAAGCAGAATTCGTAACATTTGTTGCAAAATTCCGACGAATGCCTGAAGCAATAGAGCTGTAATTTTTGCTCAGATCGGAGGAGGAGGAGTATTTCCTGGATGATATAATGTCTGCATGGGAATTACTTCCGGATGCCAGGACCTGCCCATCCGGATCTGTAATATTCCAACTAGTGCTTGAAGAACAACTGATCTCATACCAATATTCTGTGGACTTCGTGACAACTCCTTTACTGTTCTTCGAAGAAGTTGTATAGGATTTGTATTGGGGTGCACCGCTTGTCATATTGCCGGTATTGACTGATAAACGAAGGTGGCCGAATTCATTTGGCGAAAATCCTACTCGCTTAAAACCGTCCATCCTGATGTTATTGGCAAGGGATGAAGAGGACATACCAGCTATTGAGAGATCGCTCCCATACACCAAAACGGAATAGGTGGTGAAATCAGGAGGTAATTTATCAGTTGGCAGTTTGACATAGTGGATATCCACCCGTTTGTCTTTCATTTTTTGTGCTGTCAGTGGAATAGAAAGGATCACAAATAGAATAGACAGTGGGTAAGCAAATTTTTTCATAGCGTGGTTTTGTTTTGTCTCTAAAACTATAAAAAAATGTAGAAATGCATATTGTTGTGCACATTATGTGTCCGGCTTTAGAATGCAACTAAGCAGATGCCGGATTTTCTTGCAGGTTATGCAGGTTTGATTACTTTGGGTCGCGAATGACTGTACACGATTCAGGAATATTAATCAGAAAAAAGCTTTACGTCGAACTCATCTGGTGGTTCTTTACGATCCTGCTGGCGGTAGTAGTATTGCTCCCGATATGGATCAATGCGCCAGGGTTTCCTTTTTTCATTCAAAACAGCATCCTGATTGCTGCGTTTGTCACCTTTACGAGATATATTTTCCTGCTTCCCATGACCCTCATCGCGAGACAGAAGTGGATCAAGGTTTTTATCATTGGTGTAGCGGCCATTATGTTTTTTATACTGACTACCTCACTGAGCGATTTTCGCAACTTCATTGATGAAGAAGGATTGCAGACCCTGGTCGATCCCCTCAATGTTAATGCACAGACCAGGATGATGGAGTACATGAAAAGTGAAATGATCTTCTTTGGTGTGGGTGCGATCATCGCAGGAATTGTACTGCCATTTCGTATGCTCATTTCATTGTGGCGGGTGCGGAACCGGGGGACTGTTTAAAAAGCATCCAAACATGCAATCGACTAACTGGCTATCCTAGAGCCCTATCAAACACTTTTGTTTTAAGAATCAAGTATATAAATGATGAACCGAATACTAGAAAAGTGATTGCGTAGCCAATCATAAGATTGGTGTCGTCTTGCCACATTCCCATGAATGAGAAAATAAATCCCATGGCACCGGTATAAGTTATGATCAGAGCCCAAAAACTCAGTAGTGTGATCACTCCGGTTTTTCTAAGTATACTTTTCATAAGATTGAATTTTCAAATTGATTTATTTTTAAAATGGGTCCAAGCTGACATACGGTAAGGCTGTTCCCGATTCACTAGTTGAATACAGTTCCTAAAATAAAGCATTTTTTCTACATTTAAACTGTCCGATTTTTGGGGAAGGCTCTCTTCAGAAGATGATCATAAAATCATATCAAAGAGTCCTGTTGACAATCCTTTTCAGAAATTCCACTTCATTCCGTAGTTCAGTGATGAGTTCGTTGTATGCTTCTTTTGTATCTGTTGAAAATTCCTTTGCAGCATACTTGTCATGTGCACTTTCTTTTGGCGCTTGTGAAAGAAGACTTTCATCGATGACTTCGTGAATATTCAATTCAAGAATTTCTGTGATGCGCAGCAAGCGGTCGATGCTCATAGCGGTCTTGCCGGATTCGAGATAGGCATAGGTAGATTGTCCTATGTCCAGCATGTCGGCCATGTAATCCTGAGATATGCGCCGGGACTCTCTGCAGGATTTTATGATCAGGCCTATCTGGTGTGATTTAGACATGATATTATCTGTTTAACTGATGAATTATCTTGTTTTCAGATAGGAAATTTAAGATATATCCCGCAGATTTGAATCAGAAATTATTTTATTTCACCGTGATCTGATCACCAGTCAGAAAAGCGGATTGCATACTTCAACCAGGAAACAATGAAAACAATCGCCGTCAGCATAGGTGTGCTATTTATTTGTTGCACGCAGTCCATAGGGCAAGCGAGTACAGCCAATAATGTGATCGAAGGAGGAAAGGTCGTCGTGGAGCTGATAAAGGCTCTGGCCGGAAAGAAAGACCAGGAAAAGACAGCGGGTTGCAAAGGAAGATACGCTGATCTTTGTGTAGTGAATGGCACGCCTAATTCAATTTCAGTGGTTCTCGAGAAAGCCAGGTCTGAAGAGAAAAAGGAGATCGTGATCCAGCCTTCTACGAAAGAGTGTTGTCTTCAGATAGGAGTGGGGGTATGGACGTATGATTTGCATTTGGCCTTATCGCCACAATCATTGCGAAGAGGGGACATTCTGATCGAAGGCTGTCAGAACCTGATCATGAACATAAAATAGGTTGAAACTATCCGGTAGTAGACCTAAGGCGCCTGGGTATACTGTTAATCATAGTGTAGCGGGCAACCGAAAACCGCTTGAACAAGAAGTAGGAGGGAAAAATCTGATTCGCCTTAAAAGGAGGTAAGAACTTTTAATCAGTTGAAAATGAAAAAAGTAATTCTAACCTTATTACTGGGTTTTGTCATCCAAATCTCAATGAAGGCTAATAGTCTTCCTGAAGTTCCACCAGATGGTCTTAAAGTTACCATTACGGTTGAAATTGGCATGCCTATAACCTGTATAATTGATTGGTCTATTTGTAAAATTAATGTAGGCCTGGGTTTTTTGACAGCCACAGCCGAAAACTTTACAACAACCGATGGCGGTGCCGGTAGTGGAAGCGGTGGTGGCGGAGGACGCTCATGGGCTCTCAACATTCCAAGAGATAATTTTGCTAAAGCTTATCCTGAATACCTCTCGAAACTTGATGGTAAAAATACAGTAACCTTTAATTCCTCATATACACTTAATCCCGAAGTAAAAAAAGCATTGGGATTAACCGGTGATGTAGTTGTTAAAGGTGGTGTAGCTTATCCATTGAAATACGAAAATGGTGTGTTTACCATTACTATGCCCTATTAAAGAATAAAGTAGAATAAGTGGAGATTGCCATGGTCTCCATTTATTCTTTTTAATTTTATTAACCACTTGTAAAGCTATGCATCATGAGAAATAAAAAAATGTACATTATTGGCATTGGCATTTTGGCTTTAATCCTTTTAGTTTTTTTAAACCCGGCACAAGTATTAACCAAGACACTTTTGCGTATCACCGGAGATTATCAAACGCCCCATGAGGAAAACAGTGAAAGTATCCTTTCCAAAACCAGCCAGGATCATTTGTATTATGACAGGTTGTATTCCATACGGGATTACAAGTCCTTCAGGGATTTCCAACGAAAAGGAATTTCAGTCATTCCATTTGTACAAATTTATAATCGCGATAAAAAAATGTTGACGAATGCTTCCGGAAGTGAATGTGCATGGGCATTGATGAATTATTTTGCTCAAAAGGATTCCGCCCAATTAAAAACCGGAGATGATCAGATGTATCATTTTATAGAAGACAGACTGACTCCAATTGATATTAAAACAGATCAGGATACTTTTGATTATTACCTCTTCTTAGGATGGGCCAACTATATACCTAAGTTGTCCAAAAACCTTTTCATTCAAACAAATAAAATGGCGGAGACTATGAAAGGAAGGGTATGTTTTAGCTATATCAATTTTGATATGCAGAAGCCATGGGAAGCTGAGGCATCTTCTTTGAATGAAAAAGAATAATAAAGAGTATGCAATAATATGTTTTGAACCTGTTGTTGATCATTTAGTTATAACTGGAGTTGCCGTAATCTTTGTACTTGTTATTTGCCCATGCCTTGCATTGTACCTGCCTGCTCCGAATGATCACTTGTTGTTTTAAATTTTACTTTTTCATATGGCAAAGGAGCCGCGGTCACTTGATCCTCGGTAAGTATATAAGCTTTGTTGATTTCCATTCCTGTAAATGTTTGGTCAGGACAATCTTTGCATGGCCACCGGACTATGACATTATTAATAGCAGTTGCTTTTCTTAAACCTACTTCAAGTGTTAAGCTATTGCCACCGAATGATGCACCGGAAGAAACCATCCTGTAAATTTTTCTTTCTTTGCCACCTTCCTGTACCGAAATCTCAACACGTGCACCTATAGCCGCTTTATTGGCGGTGGTTCCTGATAATTTTAAAACTACCCAATTGTTGTTGTTTTCATTTGGATTTTCAAAAAAACAATTATAAAAAACATCGCCGTCATATGCACCACCCATCACCACATACATATCTTCATCGCCATCGTGATCCGGATCGCCAAAAGCAACACCGTGACCTTTTTGAATGTTACCAAATCCTCCGCTATACGTTACGTCTTCAAATTTTTTCCCATCCATGTTCAGGTACATCTTATTAGGGACCAGACTTTGATAAGACGGATTTCCGGTAGCTAAATAAAAATCGAGATATCCATCTGTATTGATGTCACCAAAATTGCAGCCCATCGTGAAAGCTACTTCTGTTATCCCCATTTGCACACCCACTTCTTCATATACTGCATTTCCCTTATTATGATAAAGCTTTGGAAGGAAAGCAGGATCAGCTTTACCTAAATGACTGAGCATCCAATGCAGCCCCGGTGTTCCGTCGTTCGTATAGGATGAAGTAAAGAGATCTTCATTGCCATCGTTGTCATAATCAAAACTCCAACTTGGAAAGCTACGCGCTGGTTGGCCGATATTAGAAGATGGCCCCGCTTGTAAAAATCCTATTTGTCCCTGATTGAACCCCTGGTTAATAAACAGCGACGTTCCAAGCCCCAATGAAGAAAAGTAGATGTCAGGATATTTATCATTATTGGCATCAGTTGCCACACAGCCTTTAAAAAATTGATTCATCGTCAGGCCATATTCTTTTGATTCAAGGGCGAAAGTTCCGTTTTTCAGATTGATATAGACGTCAACACCCCGATCAAATCCGGACAAGGATTCATTAGCAATCACAAGATCTAACCAACCATCGAGATTGATATCAGTCCAGGCAGAAGTTTGTGAAGGGGCAGCCTTGGTTAATCCTGCTTTAATAGTGACATCCTCAAATGTCCCGTGACCGGTATTCATAAATAAAGTGGATTGAATATCACCTTCGGTTAATAACCAGGCTCCGCGCATGACATATAAATCCAGCCAGCCATCATTGTTGAAATCCGTCTGGTTAATATTCAGACCACTGGTATATCCTTTCAGACCGACTGCTTCTGTCTTGTCTGAGAATGTGCCATCCCCATTGTTCATATAAAAAACCATAGGATCATCAGGACCCCATGATGTGACCACGATATCCTGCCATCCGTCGTTGTTGAAATCATCCATCACGACACCGCCCGCACGGCTGTTCCGGTTTATTCCCAGACCTGAGGCAATATCTCTGAAAGGCTGAATTTTGATTTTGTTTGTAAACCAGGAAGGATCAATCCTGAATGCAGGAGGCACTTTGGAAGGATATTTTCCCAATGTCATGTAGGCAATGTTGAGGAGATATTTTGTTTCAAGATCATTTGGATTATCCTTCAGCATACTTTCATAGATGGTGATGGCGTGTTCCGAACCGAAAGGCAGCTTGTGCACCCCTTCTCCATTGATCGGAATAATGCAGGACTGATGATTGTGATTGTCTACGCAGTTCTGCGCTTCTCCAAGCCGCATATAGGCGATGGCAACGGAGGACTTCAGATTCCTCTTCACTGCTGAATCAAGGGGTAATTTATTGTCATTGACAAATTTTAAAACGCGATCATACAGTGCAGTAGATGCTTCCGCATTACCACTTTTCAGGAGTTCATTAGCATATTCTACAGTGAGATTGAGGTTTTTCGTCGCGTCCGTTTCTTTTTCAAGTTTTGCCTTAATGATTTCGGCCCTCCTGGTGTTGAAAATAGGTTTGACAATGTTAAGATCAATGCTGTCGAACTCCGCTTTAACTATTGCCCGGGTATCCTGTTGGTTTACATTTTTGGCTAAAACAATGCTCTTTTTTGGATTGCATCCAAAGAACATTATCACGCAAAAAGCAGGCAAAATAAATCTGAAATTAAAAAGCTTTCTCATATGGAGCGTGAATATAAAACATGTGTTTAGCTTTGAAACATGAAATAGACGAACTAAGGAAAATCTAACTAATAGCCTGATTGTATGTCAAGTATATCTGAATTTAATGAATATCGGAAGCGAATGAATGATATCATCCTTTCGAATGACAATAAAGTGATCAAACGCTTCTGGAGTCTTGACAACCAGACCTATGAAGAGGGAGCACTGCCGGAGGTAACAAAAGAGTTGCTGGGGCTGGTGGCTTCGATGGTATTAAGGTGTGATGACTGTATCAAATACCATTTGGGTAGATGTCATGAATTGGGTTTGACAAAGGAGCAGATATATGAAGCGAGTTCGGTTGCATTGATAGTGGGAGGATCTATTTTTATTCCACATATGAGAAGGGCCGCAGAGTACTGGGAAGAGCTTGAGAAAGGGCTATAAGTTTATTGGTTTATTGGACTTTGTGCATAGAATTTAACAGGTTCTTTCCTTTTGGATTAATGGACAGATGGAAGACATTTTTTGATTTTGTCCTCATGTTATCATGAAAGTGCAATCAATTTGGCACACATCAGATTACCTTTAGAGGAAAGCCATTTGGTAGTGAAACAATTCATCTTAATATTTTTTATTTTATTTAGTCTGACACTTCAGGCACAAAGGCTTATAAGTCGATTTGATCCCAGTCTGCAAAATTATTTTCAGGCGGGGCAGATGTTACAAGGTAATACGCAGAGAATATATAGCTCATCCAGTGATCAGCCATACATTACGGATTGGCGCATTCAGGATCAAAATTTGCAATCATGGTTTGCTGAGGATAGCACTTTTGGGTATCCACTGATTTTTGGAGCCTATAAAATGTTTTTACTTTCGTTTCCTAATGACGATGCTATCATCGTTTCGAACAATTTTGATTGTGATATTGGTGGAACCGATATAGTTTACCTTACTGCAGATCGAAAAACAAAATGGCATATCAGCGGATATGATATTGAACTTTATCCACCAGGTGTGTCAGAAATCGGATTGGTTGCAAAGGACGTCTTAGCTCTTTTGTTGCATGAGGGCGAAACACTATATGTGGACTTTGATGGGATTCAACGCACTTATGCTATAAAACCTGAAGTATATACACATATACTCTATCATGATCAATCGATCTATGGTTATCGGGATCATCAGTGGCTGCAACTGGATACCACATTTCATGTGGTTCATTCGATGGCGGTAGATACGATAATCTATGCTACTTCCAATGGGTCTAATCTGCTTTTGCAAACGAATGAAAAGCTGGTTTTGGTTGATGACACCTTGCAGGTGCTGAGTGAAAATTTGGAGTTAAAAGATATTCATAGTGCGAGTAAGGGAAAGAATCAAATTAGTGTTATTAATACTGAAAATTTATATATACTGGATTTTGGTTTGCAGTTAATTCATCAGTACTCATCTTTGCCTCAGGAAATTATGCAGTATGCAGCTGCTGAGGAGGATACCGTATTTGTGTTGTCTCGATATAATGGCATACGTCATAGTGATTTTGTCATCCGCCAATATGTGATAAGTGAAGACCCTGATATTCCTTCGCTGGATTTAAGTTTCGATTCTCTGGTTTTGCCAGACACTGTCTTTGTGGATAGTCCCATCGGTGCATATTGGGCCATACAACTGAATTTTGATACCATCTTTCTTGATATCACCAATAACAGTACGGATACAATTAGAAATTTCAGAGTTGAATGTAACTGGGATGCATTTGGTGTGCAATGTTCAGATTATCAGAAGACATGGTATCTGGATCAGTTATCGTTTTTGCCAGGTGAAACAAGGATATTTACATTGAATCCATTCAGGACAGATACGATATCATCCGGTTATCATTCTCCGTTTTGTTTTTGGATCGAATCGCCAAATGGTCTGCCGGATCCAGATCCGAGTAATAATTATGCTTGTGATGACACTCGTTTAACTGTGAGTAGTAAGGAAATAGCACCAGATTCTGAGGTTCGCCTTTATCCAAATCCATGTAATCATGGTGTATATATTGACATGGATGAAAGCCAGGTTGGAATGTGGACCATTGATCTGCTATCAATAGAAAGCCGACAGCTTGAGCACACACCTTTAACTCTTAAATCAAATTGGATTTCAATGGAAAATTACCCTTCTGGTTTTTATGTATTGAGACTTACGGATAAAAATGGGAGATCGCACTCAGAAAAACTGATAATACAACATTAAGGAATATTTGCATAATTAGAATTCACAATAATAATGATCTGACTAATCTTTCCCATTCTATTACGAGAGATTCATTATTTCGTTTTGAATTTGCTTTTCGATACCAATAATCTGCATTCCACATATCTCCTTCTTTTCGGTGCAGATACGCATGTATCAAGGCTCCATCTTTTGTGTTAATATCCTGGGCTATGTCATGGCTTGATGCCCAATCGCCTTTTGCATCGTGCCAAAGTGCGAGTAATAGTTGATTAAAACCATTGGGAGGGTGATCATCGTTTATTGAATTTTGAAATTCCTGGAAATTCATTTAATAAAGATAGCGGACGAAGAGCACGGAGTACACTGAGAATATTTCGCATTTAGAACAAAGAGAATTCTTAAGGTAGAACACGGGCTTATGATGAAAACCATATTCTAATAAAATTCCTGGCCTCCTGGAAAAGGATCTTTCGATTCATTTTTGAAAATGTGATGCCTGGCCTAAGCCTGATAGGATAGCCGGTGACTTTTAAATCCGGCATAGAGGAAAGAAAATAGATGAATTCAAGATCGAAAAGATAGCGATCGATGGAGGTG
>JBDUDG010000413.1:0-3062 GCA_040003045.1 Saprospiraceae bacterium
AAGTAAAAATGGTAATACCTGGAGTGGTTGAAGAAAAAGTATAAAAATCATATTCTACAAAAGCATTGCTGCGTTTAATAGAATCAGGATCAATTGGAGATTTGCTTTTTACTGAAAGCGGTAAAACCTGCAATGCGCTACCTGTATATCCCAAGCCATCTATCACTTTCCATTGATTTGATGGCTTGTTTGATTGTCTCGAGAAATGAGTGGCATTCATTGCAACTAAACCGTTGTTTTCAATAAAGCCCTTGTAAGCATATAGGCCTGATTGATCTATTTTAGTTGCACGTATGTTAAGCACCGTCTGTTTTCCTTCGGAAGTAAAAATGATGCTACCATCTCCTTTTCTATTTTGACCAAACTTTCTCCAATCAATATCCACCCATATTCGTGTTTGTTTATCGCCTGTGTCAGGATTAAGTACTCCATTGTTGTGAGAGAGATGAATCCAATTAGTGGAAACAGAAGCGTTCCACCTGACTATTTGATTTTTACTTAAGAAGATGTCGACAAAATATTTCTGTTTATTCAGGTTGTCAAATGCAGGCAAAGAGAATGAACTATTGTTTTGCAATAGAGAAGAATCTTTTGTCACAAAACCTTCGGGTGCAATGCTCCAATCATTTGTACCATCAATAGATAACTCAGGTAAATCAGGAGTTTGATAGACTGCAAGATTTCTTGGTTTCATTGATATGATATTTTTCCACTTGCCATCAGCCAATTTTTCATTATAGTATTCTGTTTCTTTTTCAATGCTGTCATAAGCAGACCTTGATTGTTGTGCATAATCGTATGCACTCAACCTGTTTTGTTTGGCGTAGAAGTAAGCCTTGTCACGATACAAAAACTTTTTGTTCATCCACGAAGCACCCACCACCGGATAATACACGAATTGATAAAATGCCTCTGCATATCTTAAGTCTAATTGCGATCGCAACCTTTTTACTTTTGTTTCTAAAATGTTGTATCTATCTATTCGCTTTTGCGCCTCATCTCCAAAATAAAAATGATTAAACTCTGTGTACTTTGTTTTGGTGTTTGGCTCTGTCTGACTCCAACCCATAAATTCCGGCCTGCGTTCAAATGCCAACGCATAATACTCCCATAAAATTTCGGCAATTGCATTTCCTTTTTCTTTACCGAATACAGTGTTCGCCCATTGTTGTAAATACTTTTTCGTATTGCTGCTCTGCTTAAACGCGTTCGTGTTATAAGCCATATCCATAAAGAATTGGATGTTGTATTCCAAAGGCTTGATGTCACCGACATTTAATACCCACACCCTGTCGGCCCCTGTTTCATAGGCCTTCATCATTTCTTCTCTAATTAGCGAAGGATGTGTTGAGCTTAGCCACAAATAATCATGCGGCCTTCCCCAGTACGAGGCATGATAATACACTCCGGCACCACCTTTTCGAAGCAGTTCTTTTTCGTTATTCAACCTGGCTATATAGCCATAGTTGTCATCGGGCCATACAAGTGTTACATCATCCGGAACTTTTAAACCATAGTCATATATTTCCAATACTTCTTTATAAGGCGTAAGCACTTGCGGTACTTTTGTTACATCATTGTCGATGTATTTAGACAGCATTTCACGCTCATCCTGGATGATTTTCTCTACCACTGGCACTGCTTCTTTAAGGTCTTTAATGCCTTCCATTTGCCCGTCATGTACACCTCGCATACCAAGTGTATAAATAGCATTAATGCCACGGCTTTCTTTAATCCGGTCTTCCCAGTATTTATAAATTGTTTCTTTATTGGTGAAGTAGTTAAAATGCCCCATTGTTTTTTCATCCCACTCCCCCACGTTATTGCGGAGCATAGGTTCGGCATGAGAAGAACCAATGATGATTTGATAATCTTCTGCTGTTTTGGGGTTACCTGGGTAATGAAAAAAAGCTTTAGTGCTTGGATGCATAGCAGGCCAGATCATATTGGCTTTTAAACGAAGCAATAACTCAAATACTTTAGCATAAGTCTTTGGACCAATATCGGCTGTCTCCGGCTCGAATGTTTTTGCGGCCCAGGGTTGCAAGCCCCAGTCTTCATCGTTTATAAAAATGCCCCGGTATTTTACAGAAGGTGGTGAAGAAATATATTCATGCTGATGAATGACTAATTCTTTCTGTTGTTTCACTGGCACATCGGCCCACCAATACCAGGGAGATACACCAATTTTTTCAGAAAGAGTAAACACGCCATAGGCTGTGCCTCTTGCATCACTACCCCCAATCACCAATGCTTTTGGAATAGCTGCTAAAGGTTTCTCAACAACGGTGAGACCAAAGCATTCCCATTTGCTGTTTAGTTTCTTGTAAAAATCGGATTGTGCACCTACTAATTTTTTTATAAGTGGTGATTGAATGGAGCCAATAACAATTACGTTTCCTTTTGCTTTTGCAAAGTCGGTCATCACCTGCGGTTTAAAAGAAGTAACTCTTTCAATATCTTCTGCTAAAAGATTAGCGGCAATGGAATCAAGCTGTTTGGCCTTGTTATCATAAACGATAGAAACAATAGATGTTTTAGTGACTATTGGGAACACATGTTGTTGTGCCCGTGCATAATTTGAAATTATAATTCCGAAAATGAAGATGTATTTGTAACGACTCAAAATCATTCGCCTGCTATTTTTTTGTTCATTAAAAAAACAGTTTTGTTTTTATTAATTCAGAAATGATTTAAATAAAATTCATTTTTGAAACAAAACAGATAATAAACTATCATGTTATACAGTCCAAACGTCTTCCACAGTAAGCGTTACAGGCCCCAGTAAACCCGAAGGCAACAGCGGATCGTCCTTGTCAAAAAAATCCGTGGTGGTAAAGGCGATCCTGTTTCTGCTTGGGCGTTCCTTGTTTTGTTTTACCCAATCAGGGATCACCTGAAGATTCCTGCAAATTTTACGATTGGGCTCAACAAACCTAAAAGTTCTTTCTTTACCCCAAACCAAATCATCCGGTTCTGCCTCATTACCAATCAACCGGTTAGGCCACAAGTTTGTTACTTCTACTTCCAGCACATTTTTTCCGGCCTTGCAGTAAGACGTT
>JBDUDG010000086.1:0-10277 GCA_040003045.1 Saprospiraceae bacterium
CTCGTGCCACGAGGTCATAACTCCCTGATAAATCACGTAGTTACAAGTGGAAGACCGACGCTATATTTTGATCATTTTAATAGTGTTTCGCTACCAGGGTTTTTAGTGTCAAATCGGGGATCATAATTTCCTTTTAGTGATAATGTTAACTTTGAATGAATGAAGCTCCTGAATCACCTTCCAAATGCTCTCACGCTCGCGAATCTATTCTTTGGAACGACTGCAATCATATTGTTGATCAATGGGCTGATCCCTTTCGCATTAATTCTTATGGGAGGGGCTTTGGTAGCTGATGTACTGGATGGGGCTATAGCTCGTAAACTGGGCCTAAACAGCGACCTGGGCGTGCAGCTGGATTCCCTTGCCGACCTGGTCACTTTTGGTGTGGTTCCTGCGGTAATGATCTATGCCGCGTATTCTTTATATGGTCATGACAGGCCCGGAGAAATCATCATCACCTTGATGGCAGCTCTTTCTACGGTTTCAGCCGGTTTGCGGCTTGCCCGTTTCAATGTGGATGAAAGACCAAGGGAATATTTTTGGGGTTTGGCTACTCCTGCCGGAGGAATGTTGGTAGCCGGATGGTTGTGGGCTCAATTTGTGGGCAAGGACCATGGCCTCGGAATGGAAATTTCACCGTGGATGGGTGTTGTAATCCCGGTCTTTCTCATCATTTTTTACCAGGTTTCGCTCAGGCTTCCGAGCATGAAATCTCCAAAACCAGGTATCATAACAGCTGTACTTTTGGTAGCTGCAGGAACCGTTTCATTTTTTATCATTGGCCCTATCAGTATTTCGCTGACTATTTTTGGATATGTTTTCATTGGACTTTTGAATACAATATTCCGCTGGTACTGAGAAAATCAGTCTGAACACATTAAGATTTTTACTTTTGCGTCATGAAATTCAAAGCAGAAATCAATGTAATGCCTCTCAAAGAATTGCTTGATCCACAAGGCAAAACAGTTGCCAGGAATATGGATCATGCTGGATTTTCAGGAATTGAAGATGTAAGGATCGGAAAGCACATGGAAATAGTGCTCGAAGCCAGTGATGAAGCATCAGCAACTGAAACCATCGATCATGCCTGTAAAAAATTTCTGGCCAATATGATCATGGAGAGCTACTCTTTCGAAGTTAAGCCCGCCTGATAAGTGCTCTATATAGTCCCCACTCCTATCGGCAATTTGGGCGACATCACGCACCGCGCATTAGAAATTTTATCTTCTGCTGATATCATTTTGGCAGAAGATACACGTACTTCAAAACGTCTTCTTGATAAATACAATATTGCCACTCCTCTTCGGTCTTATCACGCATTCAACGAACATCAAACAACATCTGCAATCCTGGACCTCCTGAAGGAAGGCAAAACCATTGCTTTAATTTCAGATGCCGGCACTCCAGGTATTTCAGATCCTGGGTTTCTTCTCGTGCGGACGTGCAGAGAAGCTGATGAAGAAGTCGTCGTGCTTCCTGGACCTACAGCATTTGTTCCTGCATTAGTTGGATCAGGATTTCCTTGCGACAGATTTTATTTTGAAGGTTTTCTTCCACACAAAAAAGGACGTGCTACACGATGGAAACATTTATCGACATTGACGCAAACCATTATACTTTATGAATCTCCTTATCGACTGATAAAATGTCTTGAAGAAATCAGAGAGTATATTGTTGCAGAAAAAAGAGTATGCGTGGTGAGAGAAATTTCAAAGATCCATGAGCAATATCATTTTGGATCAGCAACGGATTTATTACAGGAATTTGAAAAGCATCCTGAAAAAATAAAGGGCGAAATAGTGATCCTGATTTCAGCCGAATGATTTTCGTTTTCGGTTTATTGTATTTATAGAAAAATCATTTTCGCTCAAATACGAGTACCTGATTTCCAAAAGTCTTTACCAGGAAATAAGAAGTCTGGAGAGGTTTAAAAAGAGGATTATTTTCTTTCAAAGGATATCGCATCAAAATAAATCTCGGATTTTGTGCCAGGATTTTATCCAATTCTTCTGACTGATTTATTCTCAGGGCCTTATTATTTTCTTCCATCCAGATTAGCGAGTTATGAATATAAGGTGTCGGACTTGAAGTGCCGGTCAAATGATAAATGATCTGATGATAATTGCCAGTGTAAATTTTGTCTCCTTCTTTCAGCCTTGGATTTAAATAATCGGCTACTTCTTTTGGATAATCAATGGTATCAAAATATTTGGCTTTCACTACAGCTATATTTGCCACAATCAAAATCGATAATAAGGAAAAGAATATCACGGGTTTTCTTAACCATGAAAAAAATCGGTTCAAGGAACGCCTCGGATCAAAAAAACTACCTGCCAGCAAACTAAAGGGGATCATAAATTGTATGAAATAATGAGGAAATAATCTTCCCGGAATTAAAATTATAGCCATTACCATTAAAGACCACAACGAAGTCAACAGCGAAATTCGAGTTTCGACTTTGCGCCAGTCAAAGAGGCAATAAAAAAAACAAATCGAAACAGGTAAAAAATGATAAAAACATTCCATTATGTAGTTCAGGTACGCCATAAAACCCGGCTCCATCCTATACAAACCACTCAGCTTAAAAGAATAAAAAATAAATTCTTCCTCCATTCCGAGCTGTTTGTAGTAGATCCAGTCAATAAAGAATGGAATTAGAAAACCTATACCCATCAGTATGCATCGTATCAACCAGAATTGCCATACTTTTCCTTTATTGATTTGCCACCAGATATAAAATATTCCAAGTGCAAATGCATCGAATAAGACTACATACTTTATCATAAACCCAACTCCAAGTAAAAGACCGGATAAGAAAAAATATATATGGCCATCCTTACTTAAAATAAGTATCAATGCCATTATCGTAAATAAATTAAAAAAAACTTCTGTATTGGGAGAAAGGCCATAGTCGTCATAAAAAGAAATTAGAATAACATATATAATTCCACTCACAATAGGTGCAGGATTATATTTCCCTGTAGCATCCTCAAGTAATTTCCGGTGAGCGATATAAATCATCCACCCGGTCAGTGCAACCCATAGGGAAGAAATGATTCTGATGGCCAAAATAGTCTTACCAAAAATCGCTTGAAAAATCCCAAATAATATAAAAATTCCGATCGGCTTGGTATCAATAACATCGCGGAAATAGACCTGGCCATGTCTTAATGCATCTGCAATAATGATGTAAGTTGATTCATCATGATCTATAACTGTATTAAAAAAAGAAAATATCCGCATCAGGACAGCCAAAATCCCCAGGAAAAGCAGGACTCTATATGATTTGGAAAACAGTTTTTGCATAGCATTTGCCCATGAGGCTGACCGCAATTTAAGACGAGCTTTGCTAAGGCCATGATTTTTCTGGGAAACAGTGGTAAATTAGCCCCCCTAATGGACCAACAGAATCTAATAAAAATCGCCATCCCGATAGTAGCAATACCTGTTGCAGGTGTATGGCTTTTTAAACATCATTTTGCAGGTCATAATCATGCCAAACGGTTGCTTACTTTTAGGAATCTCGATGAATGCATGACAGAACTTGATCGTGTCCGGCAGGCAAAAGATTTGCAAATAGACAATGACTGGACGCTATATCAAAACCTGATGCATTGCGCACAAAGCATCTCTTATTCCATGACAGGTTATCCTGAAAATAAATCCAAATTTTTTCAAAAAACAATTGGAACCCTTGTCTTCAATCAATTCGAACACCAGGGATATATGCGTCACAACCGGAGCGAACCTCTTCCCGGTACAACCCAGATCCAACCTTCAGGCAATGTAAATGAAGCAACATCCAGTCTAAGGAAAGCCATTGTAGATTTTGAAAATTATACTGGGGAACTTAAACCTCATTTCGCCTATGGAAACCTCACCAAATCACAGTTTGCCAATGCGCATTGTATGCATCTTGCTGATCATTTTGCCATCATGACGTATTGATTTAACCATGGATTCTATTTAAATATTATTAATAGAAATTATTCCGATTCAAATACCTCATTAAATAGTTTGTTACCTGCTTCGTCGATTCTATCCGAATAAAATTCAAACAACAGTTTCCTTCATGAAAAAAATAACATTCGGAGAATCCTTCCGCTACAAGTTTGATAACCTGATGAGCAAAGGTCCTTTGGCGATGATGTCTCTCTTAGGACTTATGTCTTTACTGGTGGTAGCCATGGCAGGAGTTCTTTTGTGGTTGCTTCATATAGGTCCTCAAGGTGAAGAACCTCTCAATTTTGTGGAAGGAATGTGGCAGAGTTTATTGCGTACGATGGATTCAGGCACCATGGGAGGGGACATCGGCTGGCCTTTTCGAATTATAGCGTTGTTTGCTACAGTGGGAGGGATTATTATTGTGTCAACCTTAATTGGAGTTTTGTCAAATGCCATCAATGATAAACTTGAAGAATTACGAAAAGGGAAAAGCTTCGTTATCGAAGACCATCATACTTTAATTCTTGGATGGTCGTCAAAGATCTTCACCATCCTCGCAGAATTGGTGATTGCAAATGAAAATCAAAAACATTCCCGTATCGTCGTACTGGCCGATAAGGATAAAGTGGAAATGGAAGATGAGATCCAAAGCAGAATTCGAAATTTCAAATCCACCAGAGTTATTTGCAGAAAGGGAAGTCCTAATGACATGGCAGATCTCAATATTGCAAATCCACATGGCACGAAATCGATCATCGTGCTGGCTTCAGAAGAAGGTAATGCGGATCCACTTACTATCAAAACTATCCTGGCCATCACCAATCATCCTGAACGCAGGCTACAGCCTTATCACATTGTAGCGGAGATCAAGGATAAAAAAAATATTGAAATCGCAAAAATGGTGGGGAAAGAAGAAATTGAACTGGTACTGACAGATGATATCATCGGCAAGATAATGGTCCAGACTTCCCGGCAAAGCGGCTTAAGCATAATCTATACTGAACTAATGGATTTTGACGGAGCAGAAATTTATTTCAACGAAGAAAAAGGTCTCACTGGCAGCACGTATGGTGATTCCATTTTTGCGTATGAAGATTCAGCGGTCCTGGGATTGCAATATGCTGATGGCAGCGTTAAAGTCAATCCCCCAATGGATTATAAGCTGGACCAGGGTGATAAAATTATTGCCATCACTGAAGATGATGATACTCTTGTGATATCAAAACAAAAAAAATATATCATCGCAGAAAAAGCCATTGTCAATCTCGATTCCGGGAAAATGGAAGTCGAGCGCATCCTTATGCTGGGCTGGAATAAAAGAGGAATGGTAATTATCCGCGAGATGGATAATTATGTTGGCCACGGTTCATACATGAAAGTGGTTTCAACTTTCGATAGTGACAAGGAGGATATCATGGAGTTACAAGGTACACTCAACAATATTCGTCTTGAATTTCAGCATGCAGATACTACTGCACGAAAAGTGATTGACTCACTTGACATCACTACTTTTAATAGCCTGCAGTTGTTGTGCTATAAAGATGAAATGGATATCCAGGATGCCGATGCACAAACACTTATCTCACTGCTTCATATACGACGGATCACGGAAGAAACCGGTATAGACATAAAGATTGTGAGTGAGATGCTTGACCTGCGTAACAGGGATCTTGCGGAAGTGACTAAAGCAGATGATTTCATCGTCAGTGACAAGTTGATCAGTTTGTTGATGTCACAGGTTTCTGAAAATAAACACCTTATGCGCGTGTTTGATGATTTGTTCAATGCAGAAGGAAGCGAAATATATCTCAAGCCGATGAGTGATTATATCATACCTGGTGAGAAGGTAGATTTCTATACTGTACTTGAAAGTGCTAAACGAAAAGGGCAAACAGCGATTGGTTATCGAATTGCTTCGCAGGTGCATGACAATCACAAAGCCTATGGAATAGTGGTCAATCCTGTTAAATCGCTTCAAATGACTTTTGACAGCAGGGATAAAATAATAGTCCTCGCTGAAGACTAAAGACATTGACGGGGGATTCTCTGATTGTTTACAGCACTTACACTTCTTCTATACGGGTAAAACCTTTCGGAAATACTGTAGAATTTAAATATGGATTGGCCTGTTTTCGGTTGCGGCCAATGCGGCTTCCTTCACGGCTTCAGTGTAGGTCGGATGCGGATGTGAAATACGGGCCATATCCTCCGCTGCCCCCTTAAATTCCATTAATGTAACGGCTTCCATGATCATATCTGCGGCTCTTGCACTCAGTATATGAACTCCCAAGACTTCATCTGTTTCCTTATGCGCCAAAACTTTTACTGTTCCCTCTGTATCGCCGCTTGCCCTTGCACGACCAAGCGCCTTGATAGGGAACTTCCCAATCTTGTAAGGAATATTTTCTGCTTTGAGAGCTTCTTCCGTTTTACCTACTGATGCAAACTCAGGCCAGGTATACACAACACCAGGAATAAGATTGTAATCAATATGAGGCTGCTGTCCTGCCATGATTTCAGCGACAAACATTCCTTCTTCCTCCGCTTTGTGGGCGAGCATCGCTCCTTTAATCACATCTCCAATCGCATAAATGTTTGGCTCATCCGTCTGAAGATGATCATTGACATTTATTCTTCCTTTTTCATCCAGCTTCACTTTGGTTTTTTCCAAACCTAATCCATCCGTATATGGACGACGACCGATCGCTATCAGACAATATTCCGTTTCGATCGGTTTGTTCTCTTTACCATCACCTTTTTCCTTAAAAGTCACCAACGCTGCTTTCATATCTCCTTTCACCGATAACACTTCATGTCCAAGGTAAAAAGTGATGCCAAGTCTTTTCAATGACCGCATCAATTCCTTACTTCCATCTATATCCATTCCCGGCAGTATCCGATCCATGTATTCTATGACATCTACCTTCGTGCCAAGCCGGGCAAATACAGAACCTAACTCAAGTCCAATCACACCGGCACCGATGATCACCATATTTTTTGGAAGCGATGTAATGTTCAGTGCTTCTGTAGAGGTGATGACTCTTTTTTTATCATACCCCATGGATGGCGGCGTAACAGGTTTCGATCCTGTAGCAATTATGACTTTTTTTGCCTCTATTAAAATTTCTTTTTTATCATCAGATGTTACCCTGATATGCGTGGCATCCGTAAAAGATCCATGTCCTGTATAAACATCAATCTTATTCTTCTTCATTAAAAATGAAACGCCATCACATGTCTGCCTGACAACTTCATCTTTGCGAGCAACCATTTGTTTCAGATCCAAAGAAATTTTTTCAACTCTAATGCCATGTTCTTCAAATACATGCTGCAGCTGATGATAATGCTCAGATGAATCAAGCAATGCTTTGGAAGGAATACAACCTACGTTCAGACAGGTGCCACCGAGTGTTTGATATTTCTCAATGATCGCAGTCTTCATTCCCAATTGTGCTGTACGGATAGCAGCTACATATCCTCCGGGTCCTGAGCCTATAACTACGACGTCATAGATCATGATGGTGGTGGAGTTTGAGGAGGTCTGTCTCCTTCAGGACGCGGACCCCTGTTTCGATTTCAGTTACGATTTTTATTCTTCTTCTGTCCTGAAGGTGGTGTAGATCCATCGGAAGGTTTTTGAATACGTGGATCCTGGCGCTGATCTTGCGGCCCTTGCTCTGACTTACGCTGTTGACCCTGATGATCTCTTGGAGGCCGTGGTTGCTGGCCATCACGCGGTGGACGATTCGGTTGCCCTTCTCTTGGAGGTCTGGGCGTATCATCGCGACGTGGTTTGTCTGTTCTTGGTTGATTTTGTTGTTGCCCGCTATTTCTTGGCTGATCCCTGTTGTCAGAAGGCTTCTTCTTTTTGTTATTTCTTTTTTTCTTATGATCAGGCAATTCAATATCACCAGTCACATCTGCAAAATCGAATTTCTCTTCTTCTACCACAATATCCTTTGGATCCATCAGCTGTTCAGGCAATTGACCACGAAGATTCATCTCCTTAATAATTTTTACTCTTTCCAGTGGAAGAGCCATCATCGTGTTACGGCTTCTTTCTATTTCAACAGAATAATATAGCAGTCTTTTAAAAATATCCATCTTGATCAGCGATGCGGAACCGCCCTGGTATTTCAATACATCGACATCCTGTGGAAATTCTTCAATGGCTTCCATATAGGTATCAAGTTCATAATTCAGACAGCATTTCAAACGGCCACATTGACCTGAGAGTTTGGCCTGGTTAATAGAAAGGTTTTGATACCGCGCTGCATGCGTATTTACAGACTTAAAATCCATGAGCCACGTTGAACAACAAAGTTCACGACCGCAAGAACCGATACCGCCTATTCTTCCGGCTTCCTGTCTTGCACCAATCTGCCTCATTTCAACTTTCACCTGGAATTCTTTTGCATACAATCGAACCAGTTCTCTGAAATCAACGCGGCCTTCAGCAGTGTAATAAAAAGTTGCTTTTCTTCCATCGCCCCTGAATTCGACATCAGAAACTTTCATATCCAATCCAAGAGTGGCTGATATTGCCCGAGCACGGATCATAGCACTTTTTTCAAGTCGCCTGTATTCATTGAGGCGTTCTATATCGCGATCATTGGCTATGCGAATGACAGGATTTGTAATGGTTTGTTCTTTCGTCCTCTTTTTCTTCATCTGTAACCTGACCAATTCTCCGGTCAGTGAAACTTCACCCACGTCATATCCTGTACCGGTGTCTACTACAACAAAGTCTTTGGTCTGCGCAGGATGATGCGGATGATTCCTGAAAAATTCCTTTCGTGCACCTTTCTTGAAACTGAGCTCGATAATATCTGTTCCGGTGGGATCTTCAAATTCATATTCTGAAAGCCAGTCGTACGTATTCATTTTGTTACAGCCTCCTGTAGCGCAGTGGCCATTATTTTGACATCCGTTAGGTGAACCGCTTTGGCATGTAGCACAAGCCATAGTTTATGTATTTATATGTTGAAGGCGATAAGCCGATAATTGATTTTTAATCGTGATGGTCAGGAAAAGCCATAACAGTTTCGTGTTGGCATTTCTTGCTATTTTTTCATAGGCCGACTGCATAGCCTGAACGATTTGCAGCCAAACTGCAGGATCAAAATTCTCATTCATGAATCGAAACATTTCTCGTCCTGCCTGCTGATGATAAAGCTGATGATCGGATTTTTCGCGAAGAATTTCACGAACCGATGCAATCGCGTATACTAAAAATTGTTTTTGCTCCTCTTTTTCCAGTCCAGCCATTTTTATTGACCAGGAAGATATTTCAGCCGCTTTACGATTCAATACCGAACGGAACCATGATGAGATCTCGTCTCTAAAATTCAGACCTGAGTTTTGCAGGAGTGTCAGGGCTTTACCCATGTCATTCACGGATTGCTGTGAAATTCGTTCCGCACTTTTGGTATCAGTACCATATACATTCACCAGCAGCCTGATCATTTCCTCAGAAACTATTGGTGGGAAAAACACCTGCATACATCTCGATCTTATCGTGGGCAATATTTGCTCACGTTGATTGGTGATGAGGATAAAATAAGTTTGTGCAGGAGGCTCTTCAATCAATTTAAGTAAGCGGTTGCCTTCCTTGGCGAGGAATTGGCTCATCCAGATGACAAGCACTTTATTTCTTCCTTCGTATGCTTCATAGCTGAGATTGGAAGTCACATGGTCGATGTCTTCCTTGTGGATATCCACCTGCTTTCCTTCAACTTCGCTGAATTGGGTCCATTGATAAATATTCATCCATGGATTTTCAGTGACCGCCTGCCGCCATGGATTGAGATACTCAATAGTCAGTGATTTTGATCCGGCTAACGGAAGCAGAAAATGGAGATCGGGATGAATTAATTTGAGGGCTCTGTTACAAGATGGGCATATGCGGCATGCTTTACCTGATAGCGGATTTTGGCAAAGGATATCATTGGCAAGGGAAAGAGCTGCGGGAAGGATGCCTGATCCAGGCTCACCATAAAGCAGAATCGCATGAGGTAATTTACCCTGCTCAAGGACGGTGTCCCATTGCTGCCGGAGGGCCGGCTGGCCAAAATTATCTAATAGTCTCATGCCTGACCAGGTCAGGTGGACTCAATCCAATCTAGGATCTGCTCATCGAGCGGCGATGTCTCGGGTGAAAACATATGTTCAAGCTCCCCATCGGGGCTGATCATATATTTTTGAAAATTCCATGTCACATCACTGTTCGCTACCTCGTTTAAGGTCTTATCCGTCAGCCATTTGTATAATGGATGTACAGGTTCAGACCTGATATTTATCTTTTTACTCAATGGAAAAGAAACCTGGAACAT
>JBDUDG010000414.1:0-3053 GCA_040003045.1 Saprospiraceae bacterium
GTTGCATTCGTCTCATGACGTATTAAATGGATTAAGCCCACCCAGGCATGTCCAAAACTATTCAGTACTTTCCGCATCTACACTATGTATTTGATAAGTTCCCATTATACCAAGTCTCCCCACTATGCTATTCCCCAGCTCAGAGAAAGAAGTACACTCAAATTTTTTGCCAAAGAAAATATGTTCTACCGGAATTCGCGGCAACGAAATAGACCCGTCAACATTCCTGGGATTAGTGTCCCTGCGACTATCCAGGAGATCAGCTTCGGATTTGAATTGCTGTATTTCTGCTGCCCATGGCGGCAAATGCAAATCTCCCAACACAATCACATCACCATCAAGACTTTTCATATATCCATCGAGGTATTCAAAATGCTTCGATATGTTCGCAAATGCAGCACGATTGACAGGAGGAACAACTGTACAGCTGATGATATTGCAAACATGGTTGCCATCCAATATTACTGCTCCAACCAGGTTAGGCACATCATGAAAATAAATCGTATCCAGGGATCGGATCGGCAATTTTGAAAAAAAACCCATGCCATAAGGATCCAGTCTCGTCATCGTCCGAATATATGTATACTGTGATGCCAGTCTTTTTACCAATGCCGTGCTCCAGTCTGGTGTCAGTTCCTGGAAGCTGATGATATCCGCATCAATGTGTTGTATATAATCGATGACCTTGTCATAGTCATTCTCCGCATTTCCAAGACTGATATGGACAAGCTTCAGAGATGGATTCGAATTGACTGCAGTCATCCGCATTTGCTGATTGGATGATCCTTTGAGAAAAAGACAAAGCACACAACAACATAGCAGACTAGCCAACATCACCCTCTCCATCCTGAGTACAAATGCCACAAACCCCAACAGCAACATGCCGATCATAATGTACAGTGTATAGTCCGTCAGTTGTCTCAGGAATAATAACGTAGGACTGAAGAGACAAATTCCGGTAATGAGGACCAGCAATACTGAAATAATGATGCCTGTGAAAGTCCTGGGCGCATTGCCAGATTCTTCTTCTGTCGTATTTATTTGTGTAGTTTCCGGAATCAATCTCTTACCGTTTTACAAGGGCGCACGATTGCTGGTATTCTTTCACGTTGCCCTGCGGATCCCATAGCTGAACAAATATGATATAAATTCCCATATCCGCCAGTTGTCCATCTTCATTGCGGCCATCCCATTGGACAATATCAGAAGTGCCCAAGCTCTCATTTGATAATACGGTCCTCACCACACGTCCTTCAAGATCGTATATCCACACAGATGCAATGTAATCACCCGAACCCAACGTAAAATCAATAAGCAGGTAATCTTTATATCCATCATCATTCGGTGTGAATTGTTTATTTGTCACACTAAATGGTGCTTCTCCATTTCCATTTTGTATGGATTGAGAATTAGGCCCCGTAGGTGTGGCATACCCGCTCACCGAAGACGCACTGTGCCAGCTTGAAGGAGATGATGTAGATGCATTCACAGAGATACGTTCAAGGCTCACTCCGTTCTGATCACTGATCACAGGATGATGCCAGGTGGACGAATAAGTAAATGAATCAATGAATTCACCATGCGCTATGATAGACGCCTGATCCTGATTATCATCCCATGTGGGCAATAAAGAAGTATAAAGCTTTGTCGGATTTGGAACGGTATACCTGGACAAAATATCTGAAGGACTTGGAGTAAATGCAGCGATCTCCCCCGGCGCAAGTATTTCATTTATACCGGTAGGATAGATATCATGATGAGTTGCATTCACCCTTCCAATGGCAAGTGTACTTAGATCAATAAATTTTTGACTGTTATTAATGATTTCAATAAAACGACTGCCACCAACTGCCGGATTGAAAAGTATTTCATTGATCAATACATCTCCCACTTCAGCCTGGGCCACCAATCCAAACACGATCGTATCTGATGCTTCAGAAGGATTCCCAAGACAATCAAGCGATGTAATTGGAAGCAGATGATAGATTATATTTTGCTGCAAAGGCTGTGCTAATGTGATGCGAACCGATGATGAATTAATCAATTCAACTTGCTGAACATTCAACACCGGATCAAACACATACAAATTTGGATTCAGCATCAATATTGATTCTATAGCTTCATCAAAACGCAATACAAGTGTAGTGGTAGACGCCGTAAAAAGTGATACGATCGAAGGGCCTTCGAGGTCAGGTGTTGTACTCCATTGGCTATTTATAAGTCCGGGTGTGCCTCCTTTCAGATTCGCAGAAGCAACCCAATTCACTTTGTCAGAACAAATGTGCTTTGGATTGATCATTTCCAGTGACCATCCGCCATTAGATTTCACAACATCCCTGTACCATTCAAGACTATATCTAATTTCATGAATGATATCTCCTGCACCATTTAGCAATGCCACCGAAGTGCCGGTGTTGGTCAGAGCAGACATGGAAGTCAAAGCAACTACCCTTCCAAATACAGATAGTGAGGCGAGATTAGCATCGTCCGTTACGATGACAAATTCACCGGGATGTATTAAACTGTCTGGTAAATCTTTGACAGTAGTACCTATCCTGATCGAATAATCGCCAAGATTGAAGGTCTCATTACTTGTATTATACACCTCAACATATTCAGCATCAGGTAATCCAATCACCGGCGTGGGATCAGCCATAATCTCTGTGATCAAAAGATCAAATGGTGCAGCCTGTACTATTTGCACAAACGTGAAATTTTTACTGTCAGTCACTAGAATATTACCTGCAAGATCCTGCAGATTATTTATCGTCAGTGTATTATTCTGTTGATTTACAAAAGTTGTTGCCCAGGATAATACAATTTCATTTCCGTTGACCTGGACATCATTCGGATTTGTTCCTCCCGGTGTGAGCACATAGCGTGATGGATCAGAAGAAAACATCGGATCCAGTGCTTCATCAAAAATTAATTTAACCGAATGATTATCCAACACTGTAACCGACTGCCATGTCGGAATGGTGTGATCAGGCTGCAAAGGATAAATATCAATATCATCATACCGGAATTTATCTCTTCTTGTGTCTGTATATTTT
>JBDUDG010000087.1:0-10263 GCA_040003045.1 Saprospiraceae bacterium
CAGGATTTATACCCCAACCATCCAATATGATCAATGCTGCTTTTTCTGTCATAGGTTCCAAAGATAAGAGCGATTGAGCTCATTGTGGCCAAGCCATGTAAAGAAGTAGTCAATCAAGTTATTTCTGCAGTCGGTAGGTCCTTTTTAAATATGGATTGTCAAATAAAACTCACTGAAGAATTCAGGCTGAACTTTTTTCATTCTGGAATGTATTATTATTAGTTATTCATTAATTTATTGACCAAATGAGAAATTTGCTAGTGTCATTTTATTCCTGGCAAATTCAAAATTTGAACTTAATTAATGTAATTAATTTGCAAATACATTAGTAAAGAATATATGTTAAAAAAATAGAAAAAAATTTCTATTTTTTATTAAAAGAGCCTATATTTGAAAAGAATTGAGTAACAACTAATATTATTCTGAATTCCCGAATGATTGGGAGATGCTCATGAGTATCGTAATTTTTTGAGACACTATTACGCTATGTCAGATTCAATGTACACGGTATACATGTACAGGCCTGTTGGTTTTATTATTGAATTCAACTCAACGCCTGTTTCTAAAAGAAAATCCTCTTTTCTTTTCTACCTCTACTCTATTTTCATAAAAGCAATTTCCAGGATCTATCTTTCATTTGCCTCACTCATCTTAATTCCAGTCAAATCTGCATGGGATGGAAAGAAATTTCTTTACATGACGTGGATATATATCCAACAAACCAAATCACTTCAAAAATTAGTCTATTGGCGAAAATATAAGGATTGATTCCATAGGAATCATTAATTAATAAAAAGGAATACGCGATGATGAACACCAATTTCCATCAAAGCAAACATGATAAGAGTGATCTTTCACAGGATCGCCGCTATTCACGTTGTCTTTTTGATATTTATCTCACAGGCTTTATTTTCCCGAAGCATACGGGATTACTGCCTCCTATTTTCAAAAATAAGTACTCTGATCAATTGCAGCTGCCTGGCGACCCAAGCAGGGTTCCCTCTTTTTATATAACTGCAGGACTTTTTTTGTACAGAATAAAGTCTGGCATACCTCCTTCCCTTTATTCTAATAACCTCATTATGAAAAGTAAAACAGTAAAATAAATCCATTCTTGTTACCGCACAGCAGCAAAGAAATAAACAGTCTTCTTGGTTTGCCCACATTGCTGAGTGCACAAAAATTATTGATATGGACACTTTATGTACACCAACCCACCAAACGAACACTAGTTTGATTCTGCGTATCTGTCAGTTTTTTACATTGGCAACATTGCTTTATCCAATCAACCTCATCGGTCAGCAAAATCTTCTTCCTTGCAATACGAGAGTGCCATGGGTGGACGGGACTTTTGCTGTCACCCAAACGAATAGCACCACGGGTTTAAGCTTCTGGGTAAATCCTGAAAATGTAGAAAATTCAAATACATCTGACTTTGCTGTCGGTCATATCCTGCTGACCGGATCTGTCACATTGAAGGTATCTGATGATGATCCCGCGAATGTTTATTCTGCAGGAGATTTCGCAGGCTTCAGGGTTTCAAGTTCTGCGTTTAGTGCAGGGGTATTTAATTCCATTACGATCACTACTTATTTAAATGGGGTTCTAAGAGAGACTCATGGAATTGGAACATTAGTAGGTCTTAGCGTCGGCTTTTTGTCGAGCCAGATTGATGTGGGATTTACCACTGTTTTTAGTTTCAACCAGATCGAAATTACTATTGGTACACAGCTGGGTGTAGTCAATTACGATGTGTACTACGCCGTAATGGAGGCGTTTTGCCCTGGTCAGGCTCTGGCCTGTAATGCTCAGACCAATATGAGTCAACCATCTTATCCGATGACCATAGATTATCTGAATACAGGATCTGATGGTATTAGTGTGGGCAATGTCGATGATCCTGAAGCAGCCATCAGCTCGAGCACTACTGACTTCGCGAGCCTGATACATATAGCCGGAGTTTTAGGTAATACATTTATTGCTTCAGAGGAGGAGGTGACTAATTATCCTTCGGGAACATTTGTAGGATTTGATATACAAAACCTGACCCTGGTCGATGCTTCTATTTTGAATAATATCACTATCACTTCATATCTGAACGATGTTCAGCAGGAAGTAAAAACAGGTTCTTCTCTTTTGATTGGAGCAAATGCACTTGGTAATAGTGGACGGCAAACTGTTGGCTTCGTAACTACTACCTCTGTTGACAAGGTGAAATTGACCATCCATCAGCCGGTCAGTGTGAGCCTTGGTACTACAAGAGTTTATCATCCTGTGTTCGAAGCATTTTGTCCCGGTCCTGCTTTACCATGTAATACACTTGCTACAGTAAGTACGCCTGCATACCCGGTGTATATAGATGGAGCAAATACGGGAATAACAGGAGCCGTCTGCGCACTGTGCACAGTGATAGATGCAGCTAATCTGATTGATACTGATACTACAAATTTTGCGCAAGTGAATATTGTTGGAGTTGGTTTATCAACCGGCAGTATCGGAGTGAGAAATCAAATTGATACTTATCCCGCCGGTACATTTGCAGGTTTTCATATTGAGAATGCATCATTAGTTGGCGCAAATATTTTCTCAGGAGTAACTATCTCAACTTATAACGATGGGGTTTTTCAGGAATCGCAAACCGGTCCGAATCCATTGGTCACAGTCAACACGGACCTGCTTGTAAATACTGGTGAGGAGATAGTGGGCCTGGTGACTACTCTGCCTTTCGATGAGGTAAAAATCAGCCTTTCCAACCTGGTCAACTTCAATATCGGAAATACAAAAGTGTACGGATTAGTGCTCGAAGGTTTCTGTCCGGCAACCATTGCATGTAACAACACTTATTATTTAACCAATCCTGGTTTTCCAGCCTACATAGATAATTCATTGACAGGCCTTGATGGTCTTTTATGTGTAGCCTGTGAAGTAGAAGATCCTGAGGAAGTGATCACCGCAACCAATACAGATTTTGCATCTATCAGCATTACGGCTGCAGCGTTGGGGTCAGGGTCAATTGCCATAAAGGATGCATTGTATACCTATCCTGTAGGAACATTTGCCGGATTTACAATAGATGATATCAATAACTATCTACAGGTAGATCTTTTTAATACCATCACTATATCAACATGGCTTGATGGAAATTTCCAGGAACAAAAAACAGGTAGTGACCTGATAGATCTGAATGTGATCATCCTTTTTATTAGCCCTGACCCGGGAGTATATAATGTTGGGTTCAAGGCTACACTTCCTTTTGATGAAATCCGGATAACAGTTGCATCACTCGCTACCGTGATCAACAATGTCGATGTTTACGGAGCATTTGTAGATACCCGTGCATCCAATGGCGGTAGTCTATTATGCAATGATGCACCAATAGCCGTCTATGATCATGTCTCTACCAATGAAGACAATAATGTGATCGTGCATATACTGGACAATGACAGTGATTCTGATAGTCCTTTAGGAACGCCTTCGATATTCGACACACCATCACACGGTAATGCAAGTGTCAATCCTGACGGGACGATTACATATGTGCCTGATCCGAATTTTGCAGGAGTGGATAGCTTTATTTACAGGATATGTGATAATGGAACCCCTCCGCTGTGTGATACAGCACTAGTCATTGTAAATGTAAATGCAATCAATGATGCCCCTGTAGCTGTCGTTGATGCAGCAAACACTGCAGAGGATACACCTGTCACTGTCAATGTATTGAATAATGACAGTGATGTGGATAGTCCACTCGGGACACCCGTGATCACAGATAATCCTTCCCACGGAACAGCCTCTGTGAATGGAGATGGTTCAATCACGTATACGCCCAATTTAAATTTTACAGGTCTGGATAGCCTGATCTATCAGATATGTGACAATGGAATACCTCCGCTTTGTGATACAGCTCTTGTCATATTCAATGTGGTTGCAGTCAATGATCCACCGCTTGCAGTTTATGATCATGCATCTACTAACGAAGACATCCCGGTGACGATCCCGGTATTAAATAATGACAGTGACCCAGATAGTCCATTGAATGCGCCTGTCATAACAGATACACCTACCCATGGTATGGTAGTTGTAAACGGAGATAACACCATTACATATACACCCGATCCTGAATTTAGCGGAGTCGATAGTTTCATCTATCGTATATGCGATAATGGCACACCTCCACTTTGTGACACGGCACTGGTGATCATAAACGTCAACTTAGTCAATGATCCGCCTGTAGCCGTCAATGATGTAGCCTCTACTAACGAAGATATGTCTGTTGTGATCGATGTTCTAAACAATGACAGCGATCCGGATAGTCCTTTGGGTATTCCAACTGTTGTAGGCGGACCTTCAAATGGAACAGTTACTTTAAATCCTTCTGATAGCACATTCCTGTATGTGCCGAATCCGAATTTTAATGGCATTGATTCATTCAGCTATTACATATGTGATAACGGAACGCCTCCATTGTGTGATGTTGCCACTGTGATCATTTCAATAGCTGCCGTAGATGATACAGTTGAATGTAATGCGAAGACTCCTTTGGTCCTTAATTTATTTCCGGTTTCAGAAACTCACTCCGCTTCGGGTCTGAGCTTCTGGGTCAATACAGGCAACGTAGTGAATTCCAATACTTCAGATTTTGCCACAGGAAATATTTTGGTAACGGGATCGCTTAGTCTGACTGTTTCGGACGCAACAAATACATACCCTGCGGGTTATTTTGCAGGATTCGTTATTTCCAGCGGTTTGTTGAGCGCAGGGATATTCAATTCAATTACAATTACCACTTATCTGGGAGCAAGTATGCAGGAATCGCATCCTGCGGTTGATCTGATCGGGTTGAGTTCTGCTTTTTTGAATGGACCGGTTGAAGTTGGTTTTGTTACCAACAGTCCGTTTAATAAAATTCAGATTACGATTACAAATGCATTGGGATTAGGTACATACAATGTATACTATCCTGTGATTGAAAAGTTCTGCGCCGGTCCTGCTCTTGCATGCAATGCACAGACACGAATGATTGCACCTGCATTTCCTGTAACTGTAGATTATGGTAATACAGGTTCAGATGGAATAAGTGTAGGTACAGTAGACAATCCACAGAATGCAGTTAGTGCGAGTACCACTGATTTTGCAAGTCTTAATAATGTAGCAAGTGTCTTAGGAAGCACTTACCTCGCCGTTGAGGAAGAAGTATTGGATTATCCCGCTGGTGTTTTTGTAGGATTTGATATTGAAAACCTAACCCTGCTTGGGGCCGGCGTTCTTAATTACATTACTATCACTTCTTATTTAAACGGAGTAATGAAGGAAGAAATTTCAGGTCCTGATTTACTCGTAAGTGCTCCTCTTTTAGGAGGTAGTGGAAGACACACAGTTGGTTTTGTCACCACGACTCAGGTGGACGAAGTAAAAATCACTATTAATCAGCCTGTTGGAGTTACGTTGGGTACCACCAGGGTATACAGTGCTATTTTCCAGAAGTTATGTCCTGGTCCTGCATTGGATTGCAATGTGATAAGTCAATTGACTAATCCTACTTATCCGGTATTGATCGAAATGCAAAATACAGGATTGACAGGTCCGGTTTGTGGAGGTTGCAATGTTATAGAAAGTGGCAATGTCATAGACTCTGACAACAACAATTATGCACAAATCATCCTGACAGCAGGCGTGCTCACTACGGGAAGCATTGCAGTAAAAGATCAACTATCCGATTACCCTGCTGGGACATTTGCTGGCTTCCGGATTGAGAATGCCAATCTTGTAGATGTAAATGCATTAAGCGGCATTACAGTATCCACTTACCTGGGAGGATCGCAGCAGGAAAGTCAGACGAATGCCGGATCACTCGTAAGTGTAGCAAGTGGTCTCTTGCTTAATGAAGATCAGCAGATCGTTGGATTTGTCACGACCATGCCATTTGATGAAGTAAAAATCAAACTTGCTAATACAGTATCGCTTAATGTCGGAACTACCCGGGTTTATAATTTGGTCCTTGAAGGATTCTGTCCGGCAGAAATCGCTTGCGATACAACATATTTTCCAAGTGCCCCCGCCTCGCCAGTTTATATTGATGCCTTCAGGACGGGAGTGGATGGTCTTGCATGTGTATTATGTAGTGTGAATAATGCGCAGAATGTAATCACTGCGGACACCTCAGATTACGCGACCATTACGGTAGTAGCGAATGTTGCTAATACCTCTTCCATTGCAGTCGCGGATGCTCTTTACACATACCCACAGGGAACTATTGCAGGATTTGTAATCGAAGACCTGGGATTTTTATTGCAGGCTGATTTATTCGAATCTCTTACAATATCAACTTACAACAATGGAATACTTCAGGAATCCAAAACAGGAACAGATCTTCTGGACGTAGCGCTCATCGTTCTTTTTATTAGTGATGATTCGGGCAGATACAACGTAGGTTTTGAATCTACCATGCCTTTTGATGAGATAAGGATTAAAGTCGGATCATTAGTGGCTGCAATAAATCAAATCAGAGTGTATAGTGCCTTTGTGGATACCAGACATTCCAATGGAGGAACATTGCTATGTATTAATGGACCTGTTGCTGTCGATGACACAGCCATTACAAATGAAGACACACCAAAAATCATTGATGTGCTGAATAATGATATGGAAGGTGATAGTCCGATCGGCCCTCCCGCAGTGCTTACGCCACCTGATCATGGCACAGCAACTGTCAATGCGGATAGCACCATCACCTATACTCCGGCGCATAATTTCGTTGGCCTGGACACATTTACTTATGTGATCTGTGACCTTGCATCGTTATGTGACACAGCGAGCGTGATCGTAACAGTTCGACCTGTTATTGATACAATTGAAGTAACCATTACTGATGATACGACGTATACGGCTTGCGCCAATAACGTGACAACATTTACTGTTCCTGCGACTTCCATTGCACTTTGTGGAAATCCTGATCATGGAATGTTGAGTATAACAGGAACATGCGTTATGTATGATCCTGATTCCGGATTTTCAGGAATGGATACTTTCTGCGTCGTAGTATGTCATCCGACAATTCCAGATTTATGTGATACCACCATTGTAATCGTAAATGTAATTCCTTCGGATGAAGGTCCTTTTGCAGAGGATGATGTGGCGATTACAGATGAAGATGTACCTGTGGTCATTGATGTGCTTAACAACGATAGTGACCCGGACAGTCCTCTTGGAATACCAATAGTAGTGGATCCTCCTTCGAACGGAAGTGCGTCTGTAAATTCGGATAGCACCATAACCTACATTCCGGATCCAAATTTTGTGGGAGTTGATACTTTTTCATACGCCATATGCGATAATGGTCTGCCCGACTTATGTGATACGGCCCTTGTCATTGTCACTGTATATCCTGTAACTGATACTATCAGGGAAACCATTCCGGAAGACAGCATTTTGATGGAATGTGCAAATGATCTGACAGTGTTCAATGTGCCGGCAACTTCAATATCAATATGTGGCCTCCCGGATCATGGTGTTTTAATTCCAACACAAGATTGCGTCACCTACCACCCCAGTGAAAATTATGTGGGACAAGACACTTTCTGCGTTTTGGTTTGTCATCCTACAAATCCACTGCTGTGTGATACTACAATAGTCGTCGTCACGATTACACCTGTCAACGATGCGCCAGATGCAGTGACAGATCATGCCACTACGGATGAGGGTGTACCTGTTGTGATCGATGTATTGAATAATGATAGTGATCCCGATAGTCCACTTGGAATTCCAGTAATCACAGATGATCCTTCGAATGGCACAGTGACGGTCAATCCGGATAGCACAATAACCTATGTACCAGATCCTGATTTTGTCGGTATTGATACGTTCATATATCAGATATGTGACAATGCTGTCCCACCATTGTGTGATACTGCACTGGTGATCATTCGCATGGAATGTGGCGCACTTCTGGTAAACGTATTTCTTGAGGGACCGTATTCTACAGCTACACATAACATGACGACTTTATTAAATGTCAATCATTTACTACCAGGGCAGGATGTGTTATTAGGGCCAAGTCCATTTGCACCATTCTTCGGAGCTTCTACTCCTCCAGGTCAACCTTACGATATATTACCATGGAATTATCTGGGTTCAGAAGGGGATAGGTATGGTGATCCGTCAACGAATCCTGGATCTATACCATATGCCCCTGATATCACGGATTGGGTATTTGTTTCGGTTCGGGAAGGAGATACGTTAGCCAGCAGTGAAATATATAAGTGTGCAGGAATCTTGCATTCTGATGGTACAGTAGAGATTCCTCCAGATTGTGGTTGTCTTGATTTGACAGCTTCAGGTCCATATTACATCGTGATCCATCATCGAAATCATTTGCCGGTGATGTCAAATGCACTGCATCCTTTGAATGGAATTCTGACACATGATTTCAGAGCTCAAAATTCCTGGATTGGAGAATTGTTTCCCGGATTTCCATTTGGTACGGGGCAAAAACAAGTCGAGCCAGGAATCTGGGCTATGCTGGCGGGCAATGGCCAAACCAACCCTATCCTGGAAGAATATGATTTGAACTCTGCTGATTTCACTAACTGGAATATCAAGCAAAATATCATTCTGCATTATTTAAGTGCAGACCACAACCTGGATGCGGACGTGAACTCTGTAGATAACACGATATGGAGAACGAACTTTAATAATGTAACTCTGATACCTCATTAATCCTTACTGTCATGAAAAAATCACTTATAGTACTCGTCGTTTTATTTCAGGGTTTAGTTCTGATGGGACAACCTTATACAATTAACCTTCAGTTGCAGGAATCGATTATGGGGGGTTGCGGATTTCATACTAATTGTGAAACACATACCATCTGCTATGATCTGTATGCTAATCCTTCTGTGAATGGTGCATGGCTATCAAGCTATGATATCTGGTATGTGATCAACGGAGGAGGAGGGAGCAGCGTGGTATATGCCAATGATGGGACATGCATCATAACCAATAATACCGATCTGCCTCCGAGTGGAGCTACCACATTTATCCGTGTAGGTGCCAGCCAGGGCACGAATGCAAACGTCATCAATCAAAATACTTTGTTGCACAATTTTTGTATGACCTATACGACCATTGAGGCATTAATTGGATCCACACTTACTGCAGGAGTTACATTCGGAGGATTTAATTCAAATATGAGTGTCAACGTGAATAATGTGCCCACAAATGCAATTATAAATCCTGCAAGCCTTACATTTTCAACAATTAATAATTCTTGTATCACATTACCGGTTACATGGCTTTCATTTAATGCTACAAAGGAGGGAAGTACGTCAAAACTCACCTGGTCAACTGCGCAGGAATTTAATAATGCAGGATTCGTTGTTGAAAATTCTATCGATGGGGTCCATTTTGAAAAAATAGGAGAGGTCACCGCAGGCAATTCATCAGAGGCAACGCACAGATATTCATTCACGGATTCAAAACCATTTAACGGAAAAAATTACTACCGAATCAGGCAATTTGATTATGACGGAAATTCGGATTATTCTCAGATAAGAACAGTATCCTTCACAGGAATACTTTTTGGTGTCAGAGTCTGGCCTAACCCTGTAAATAGCACTTTAAATATCCAGGTGCCTTTGGGAGAAAATGAGAAAGCTGCCTTAACGCTGTACAATTCAACGGGCCAAATCGTGATCCGCAAGGACTATGACACAGGCATTCTGAATGCTACTCTGGATGTAAGCCATGTAGATCCCGGGCTCTATAGTCTTCTGGTAGAAACCCAGACAGGTAGTTATGTAGAGAGAATTGTAGTTGTGAAATAATCTTTTCTAAATAACCCTTTGTATTTAAAAGCGATGAAGGCTGATGGTTATCATCAGTCTTCATCTATTTTACCAGGGCTCTAAATGAGGCTGAAGTATAATTACCATGAATTTTAATTAAAATGTATCAGGGTATTCCCTGTAAGAGTATTTAAGAGGTATTGAAACATTCACTCGCATTGTAAGTAATTTTCTGAGTGACACTTGTAGTCAAACAGGGTAACAACCAATGAAATTGGACACCGTGGCTTGAATGAGAGGATTAAATGTGATTTTATCTTAATATTGTATTAATTTCAAATAGGATCTATTGTGCATATATAATATACTTACAATCACTTTAAATTCCAAATTAAAATGGCAAAACAGATGGTAATAAAATATATGTTAAACAAATATGCACAATTATTTCATTATTGAAATTAACATGATTACATTCGTT
>JBDUDG010000088.1:0-10263 GCA_040003045.1 Saprospiraceae bacterium
TAACGGGTTTTGGACTCGCAGGTCATCTCTTAGAAATGTGTGAAGCTAGTCATGCGACTGCAATCATTAATTTCAAAGATTTACCTGTCATTGATGAATCTGTAAATGATTATATCGGCGAAGGATGTATTCCGGGTGGGACGAATCGAAATTTTGAAAGCTATGGACAAAAGTTGAAACTGAATTCAGATGAACAGCGATTTATTCTTTGTGATCCACAAACCAGTGGAGGATTGCTGATTGCTGTCAATCCTGCTTTTAAAGACGAAATTCAACTGCTTTTGGAAAACACTGATCTCTGTTCCAAACCAATTGGATTTATGACTGAGTCACAGGACTGGGCAATAGTGGTGATTTAAAGTGGCCTAATTTCTACTTAACATAATATAAATTATGGGCAAAATTATTCTATTAAAAGGTCAATGAATACAGGTAACCTTTCTGGGATTTGGTTTCTTCATTGCTGATATAGAGCTGATCAATTCCATGAAATTGAACGCTTTCAGTTTGCAGATCCTGGTCCAGAACGATCCTTGAAGAAGAGCCAGTAAAGAAATTTGTTCCAGAGAAACCTGTAAAATGAATTAAAAACGGATGGTGGACGTGGCTCATGATGTCATATCCAATCAGGATGAGCTCAGGTCCTGAAGAACCTGTTTTATAATCTGCACCGGAGATCAATCCCATTGCGTCAAAGCTGGTCAATTTCCGAAGAGTATACGTTCCCGGAGTTTTTGAAATGCAGTATACGTCTGTTCTATGGTCCCCACGATTTTTTGAAAATAAATAAAGGCTGTCTCCGACGGATACCATGGCTTCACAATCAAAATTGTGGCGGTTGGAATCGTGGAATGAAGTCTGGCCCTCGTAACTAATCATTATTTTTTCAGGGTCGACTTCATCCTTGCTCATAAGATCGGTTTTTTTGATTTTGTAAATCGCCAGGTTATGTCGCGTTCCTCCATTGTTACCGGTATCACCTATATAAACAAAGTCATTGTCCGTTTCAATTTCCTCCCAATCGTTGTTTTCAACATTTGACACCTTTACTTTACGGGCAGCATTTTCCTTGTTTAAATCGAAGAGGTAAAGTACTGGCTTATCACCACCATCATTGAGCGCAACAAAGAGACTGGCATTCAGTGATTTTAATCCCGAACATTCATCCAGCTCTTTTGGCAATTTACAGATAATGTGAAGCGGGTAATTTCCAGCATGGGTTTCTCCGGAATGACATGAAGTAGCCATAATGCAACCTGATATCAAATACAGAAATGGCATAAACATAGTCGAGCGAATCATGTGAAAGAAAAATCCTGGCACTGAAAGAATAAAAGTGGTCCGGAGTATCAATCGTATTTTTATATAATAGTTTAACGAATTGGAAATATAAAACGCATGAATGCGGAATTATTATCTGCCAAAATACTTACTTATCATTTCAATTTGCGTCCTGAAGGTGTTTTGCCGGAAAATATTGATTGGTTGATACCATATGAAAATGAAGAAACCCGCAGATGTATGCTTGCATTTTATTCAAAATTCTATCATGATAAGAGAAAGCGGTTCTTTATCCTGGGAATAAACCCCGGGAGGTTCGGAGCCGGTGTGACTGGGGTTCCATTTACGGATCCGGTAAGACTTGAAAAAATCGGTTTGCCTAATACATTCCTGAAGCGACAGGAATTATCCAGCGTTTTCATTTACGATATGATTGATGCTTGTGGAGGATCTGAACTATTTTATGCTGATTACTATATAACATCGTTGTGTCCGCTTGGATTCGTAAAGCATGAAAAAAATTATAATTATTATGATGACCGACAACTTGCTGATGCGGTCAGGCCATTCATAATAAAAAATATAGAAATCCAGATCAAATTTGGAGCTGATCTGAATAGGGTATACTGCCTGGGAATGGGAAAAAATGTGGAATATCTCAGACGATTGAATGAAACTTATGGCTGGTGGAAGGAAGTCATCCCCCTACCCCATCCCAGGTGGATCATGCAGTATAAACTGAAGCAAAAAGAACATTACATCCAGCTCTATAAAGATACATTTGCCGGTAAATAAAAAAGAGACCTGCATGTCGCAAGTCTCCCTTTTATTTTTAATCTTTTATCAATTCTGTTTTTATCTGATTAATGATAATAAGGAGGTCCATATACCTTGTGGGGTCACGACCCTGACCATGTAAAGCCCTTCAGCATAATCTTTCAGGCTCACGTTCACTTCATGACTTTGGACAAGTTTGTTTTGCAAAGATTTTCCGTCAATGGAAAATACCTCAATAGAGGATAGCTCATAACCAGATGTAAGTCTGATTACATCAACAGCCGGATTGGGCGTCATTGTAATTGCATTTTTATCCAGAACCTGAACTCCGGCAAAAGTCTGTAATTCGAAAGCAAGAATCTGGTACCCAGTGGTATAAGGAAAAGACGCATCGAATTGTGTTCCGACACCACGTACATAATTAGAATTTGCAATAGTCTGCTCATCTATACCGGAATCTGCATCTACACGAATAAGCACCTTTGCACCCAGCTGACTGGTTGAGTAAACATTAAATCCACTTGTTCCCGTGGTGACTACGCTATCAATTGTAAACGGACCGAATGCAATATGACTTGATTCCACTTGTTCAGATACATCGGCAATAAGATCTGGTGGCACCAAACTATTTCCGGATGAAATAACATTGATGTTGTCCGGAACAATTTCAAGGAGCCCGTTGAATTGATTTAGCACACCTTCAACAGTGACTAAATCTCCTTCCTTGACAGTATAAGTGCCGGGGTTAAATGAAAATACATTGATTCCTACATTACTGCTGTTGATGACATAAAACGAATAGCCGGTTGGTTGGAAATTAATTCCATGTACTACACCGGTCACTCTTGTAGGTACGCCGTTGAAAATATTCCTTCCATTTACACCATCAGTAAGACGTAACAGTTCCAGCGGAAAGTCCGTATAATTATTTGGATCATAAACTGAAACTGTGCCGATCATGCCACCGCTGCTATGTACATCACATCTATAGTGATTGAGGCCAGTCAAATTGAACTGGTGATCATATTGCCATGGACCTACTGCTGGTGCACCGCTGAAAAAATCTTCGGTATTGGAAGCAAAGACTGACTTCTTTCCATCTACATTATGTTGAATCGCTTCATTGTTGACCCATCTGACGGAGTCTCCAATTGCGACAACTACATTTTCGGGATCAAAACGGAAGTTGGCTACTGATATGGTCACGGCAGGACCACCTGCACCGCCACCTGTGTTTGCTTCTCCGGGTGTACCGAGTACTTCATGTGAATTGATGATCACTCCGGTAGAACCTGTACTCGCATGCCAGTTTGCTCCGTCATTGTTATCAGAAGCTGCATCATTTAGTTCAAGAGAAGGACCCATTCCATTTGCGGCAGTAGGCCATGGGTCAGAAGGTTTAAATGCAACACTGTCGATGAAGTTTCCACCTGCATCCACAAGGATGATGCTTTCTCCGGCATTTTTTAATGCCCCCGCTGACCATTGATGAACATCAATTCCAAAGACAGCATGCATTGCGCTGGCTTTAATAGCTGTAACGTAAAATTCACCTGCATTCAATTGCACAGCGGGAAATGTATCTACCACGCCAGCAGTAAAATGCCAGCCAGTCATATCAACATGTCCAGTGCCTGAATTTAAGATCTCGATATATTCCAGCGTATCATTTCCAGACTCAGGTGGATTGTAGCTGATTTCATTGATCACCACCTGTGCACCGGCCCCGAAGGAGATCATGAAGAGGGAGAAAAAAAGTAAAATGTAAAACTGAATGCGCATAATCATGAATTTAAATTTTGAGTAGATAAAATAGGATTAGTTTGGAACGAGGAATATTTCAGCAATCATACATCTTGCACTGCCACCACCGATATCTTCAATCGTATTGATGGGTGATGCAACAATCCTGCAATATTCTTCAATTGTATTTTTTTGTTCAGAGGTGAGACTGTTCTCTGCCCTTGCTGACATCACCATGAGTTCTTCTCCCTTGTTATTTTTCAAAGCCAACATGTTGCCAGCAAATGATTGTACCTGTGCATCTGTAATCTCAATTAAAACATGTGTCAATGACAGGCTATTTTTTAATTCCCGGCGTTCGGAGGGATCAGGAACACATTCAAGACACACTACTGCAACATCTGATGCAATAGCCATCATTACATTGGTATGGTAGATTGGTTTTTCGTTGCTGATCGCATGAAAAGTATGCGCTGTGTATCCCATTTGAGTACACCATATATCAAGCAATTCTTTATTCGTGCGCTCACTGATACAGGCGTATGCAATTTTCGCTACTCTGTCCAAAACCATGCTGCCCGTACCTTCGAGGTATTGATTATTATGTTCATAATCTTCCAGTCTGACCCGGTCCACAATCCTGAAGTGTGATGCCAACTGACTGATCAGGTCTTCTCTTCTTTCATTTCTTCGGAGAACAGAATACATCGGATAGGTTACGATCTTGCCATCGTCATGAAATGAGATCCAGTTGTTTGGAAACACTGCATCAGGTTTTTTTGGCTCAATGCTATCCTTTAGGACAGTCACATCAATACCTTCTCTTTGAAGGAGTTGGGCGAAAGCATCGAATTCCCTGGAAGCTTCAGATGCGACCTCAGATGATGACTCTGCATCAGGTTTGTGTTGAAAGACATTATTCACTGCAGTTTCTGCATTATAACCGAATGCAGAGGGTCTGATCATCATGACATGTGAAGTAACCTGATCCATATTAACACAAAAGTAAGCCTTAAAAAAATGAATATGCTAATCAGCGATAAATGTGGAAAGGATCAGATATTCATTTTATAGACTGTAATATAAAAAGAAGCGCCCACAGTTGTTTTTCACCTTGGGCGCTTCGAAATTGTTTGATTATGATTAAACCTAGTTGAACATATACCTTAACCCAACACGCATTCTCCATCTTGAGGAAGTACCTCCGATATTGAAAAGGTCTTTACCAGTTTTAGCACCTTGCCGGTATGTGAATTTTGGTGTAGTGCCATCAGTGTCATATCCCTCAAACTGGAGGATCTGAAAATTATTAAAATCCACATTTGGTGTACCTGGCACTGAATAAAAAGCACCCCATTCCTTATTCAGAAGATTCGCCAAATTAAAGATGTCAAAAGAAAGTTGGATCTTATGGATGTCGCCTCCTAGGTCCGCTCCCAAATCCTGACGCAGCACCAGGTCAATGACATTATTAAACGGAGCAAAGGATCCATTTTTCTCTGAATATTGTCCGCGCCTGCTACTCAATCCCTTATCTGATTCTATCAGTGCATTGAAATTGGACCATTGTTCCGCAGCAGTTACGGTCACTCCACCGGCAGTGTAATCCACAAGATTAATTTCTGACTGATCTTTAGGTACGTATATGAGTGTTCTGTTCCTTGATGTACTTCCTTTTTCACCATTGATATTCTGAGCGGTTGAACCTCCTGCAAATACATAGGAAAAAGTTTCACCAGATTCACCATTATAAAATATGGATAATGATGTGGTAATCGCCTTTGTCCAATTATGTTTGTAAGTTAAGTTGGTCAGAATGCGGTGTCCGATCGCAAAATCAGTTCGCCCTAAAACAGGAAAATTTCTTCCATCTGTTCCAATTTGTCCCCTCCATTGTGATGAATTCTGTGAAGAAGTACCTTCCTGAGTTGCTTTACCATCACCATAATTATACGCCAAATAAGCTGAGAAATCTTTACCAAATTGTTTAGCAACAGACGCAGTGATATTGTAAGTGTATCCTTCATTCGTATTAGATGCGAGATAAACACCACCGCTATAGATATTAACCAAATTTTTATTGACATATACCGGTCTTGTATCGGGACTTCCCGTCCAGTTGAATTTCACAGTAGGATCGCTATTGATCTGGGTGTAAACAATATTGTTCAGCGTCTTTGTAAACAATCCCTCCAGCGAAAATTCAAATCCACTTCCGAATTTCTGATCCCAGGCCAGATTGGTGCGGAAGACTTGTGGATATTTGAAATCTTTTACGAAAAGATCAACTTCTCCTGAAGGGATAGCAAAATTTGGATTCGTATATTGATTATTCACATCTGAAATGAAGGCAGCTGAACCACCTAAATCAGACTGAGTGACACGACCGATGGTGAGACCATTATTAGTAAACATGGCGCCTGGCCATACAAAGGGTATCCTGCTTGTAAAGATGCCTGCTCCTCCGCGGATAATGGTGTGTCTGTTTCCATTAAGATCATATTCAAATCCGGCCCGAGGTGAAAACATAAGCTGCCCATCCGGTGCTTGCCCTGCCCTTGCATCCTTGGCAACCGGATAAGCGTTTTGAAATACGCTGATGGTATCATTAAATACATTGTCTACTTCAGGATCTGTCGTGATGACCGGGATATCGAGTCTAAGTCCACCGGTTAATGTTAATTTTGGAGTTACAGTCCATGAGTCCTGGGCATAAAACCCCAATTGCAAAGCATTGAAATTTGCAGCGGCTTTTGTATTGTCGCCGGATGCATCATCGACCAGTGAATAGCTACGCACATAACTTGTGGCATTGACACCGTTGATGAAATCATTAAGACTGGCAAAAGTGTAGGAACCAAAATTCTGGCCGACGAATACGTTGTTGAAATGATAGAACTCGTTGTGTGTTCCAAATGTAAATGTGTGTTCACCTTTATACCATTTAAAGTTATCGGTTAGAGTCAAAGTATTTTGCTCAAGAAGATTTGAAGTTGAAAACTCTTCTGTTCCGAAGCGAATCGTCCCGTTTGACTTGTCCTGAATAATGACAAAAGGGAAATCGCTACCCAATGTACCCCGGTCATCCGTCACTTTTGTATATCCAACTATCACATCATTGGAATGGTTCTGACCCAGCCTTGAATGGAGCTCAATCGCTGAGCTATTGGTCGTTGATGGAAAGTGAATTCCGTTGTTCTCAAAATTAATGGTAGTGGTGCTGCCTGAATTGCGGTCAAATTGTTCAGCCTTGGTATATTGATGACGTATAGACAGGCGGTTATTTTGACCGAGATTGAAGTCTAGTTTCCCGAAAAGTTTCAATCCTTTTAATTCATCTTTACTGTTCCCGTATCCTCCCGGATCATAACCGTAGGTATTGATCAGGAAATTTTTAAGGTTGTCCAGATCTGCTATTTGTGCTCTGTCCGCAACGGAAGTATATTGCGCTACCTCAAATGGAATCGGTGTATCATCTTTCTCGATCTCCACATTAGTAAAAAAGAATATTTTATCTTTTTTGATTGGTCCTCCCAATGATGCGCCATAGATATTCTTTGTAAAAGCAGGAAGCTTCATTCGCACGGAATCCGGATTGGAAGCAGAGATCCTTTCTGCCAGCTTGAAATTTGTTTTGCCAGCAAGTGATTCATTTTGTGTGAAATAATAAGCTGTTCCTGAAAATTTATTTGCTCCAGATTTAGTTACTGCATTAATACCTCCTCCTGCAAATCCACCCAAAGAAACATCATAAGGCGACAAAACGATCTGGAACTGATCTATGATATCAATGCTGAATGGGGATATCCCAGTCTGGCCGCCATTCGTACCGGATGAGGCAAGACCATAAACATCATTATTGACTGCACCATCAATGTAGATGGCGTTGTAGCGATTGTTCATCCCTGCGAAGCTGATTCCGTCACTATAAGTATTCGCCTGTGGTGATAATCGTAAGTAGTCAGAAATATCACGATTGAGTGATGGTACTGTAGCAATTTTCTCCGCATTGATGTTTGTGCTTGTTCCCGCAGTTTGTCCAGTGACACCGGATGAGGCAACAACCATCACCGATTCCAATTGGATATTTGCAACATCTAGTGTGAAATCCCTTCGAAAGACTTCACCAAGTCGCAAATAAACATTTTCGATGGATTGTTCGCCATACCCTGTGTAAGAGATAGTCACTTTGTAAGGACCCCCTACCCGCATACCCGGGATCTGATATTGGCCATCTTCATTAGTAGATGAACCAAAAATGGAACCAGATGGCTCATGTAAAGCGGATACCGTCGCTCCGATCAGTGGTTCTCCATCAGCATCTTTCACGGTGCCGCGCATTTCGCTGGAGGTTGTACCCTGTCCCCATAGTAAGGAGGTAAGGGAAAGACAAAAAGCTAGAATTACAATTCTCATATTCAGAAGTTTATAAGCATTTAAGAATTACCAAAGGTAGAATCATATGTTGCTGCGATCGACTTGAGGGTGTCAATTTTTTGTAAAGCTTATGTTTCCAAAGAAGCAGTAAAGCAGTTGATTTACTATGTCAAATTTAAATTTAATTAATAATAAATAATCATATATCTGATTATTATTACTCCATTCGTATAATAATCTGGTGAAGGAGCTACTCATTAAGAACTTCTCAGGAAAAGTTTGTTAAGTTTGACATAAAGGCAAGGAATTATACTTTATTCATTTATCATAAACGACTTAAACTTATAAATTCTCTCAGGATGAAAAATTTAAAAAACTACCCATTTATCATTAGCCTGGCTATATTACATTTTATGGGAGCCTGCAAGTCATCCAATGATGGTACTTCGTACAATTCAAGCCCACTTATGAAAATGATGGAAAAAAATATACAACCACCTATTGTAGCTAAAAAGCCAAAGGATCTGATTAACCTGGGAATGACCCGTAATGATCCTTATTACTGGCTCAATGAACGTGAAAATCCTGAGGTCATCAACTATCTCACTGCGGAAAATAACTATCTCGACACTATGATGTCTCATTCCAAATCATTTCGCGAGAAGTTGTACAATGAAATGGTAGGCCGTATCAAGCAAACAGATATGTCTGTTCCGTTTAAGGACAATGGGTATTTCTATACCACTCGATACGAGGAAGGCCAGGAATATCCTATTCATAGCCGGAGGAAGGCCACTATGGATGCACCGGAAGAAATCATGTTAAATGTCAATGAGCTTTCCAGGGGATATGATTATTTCGCAGTTGCTGGTCGAAGTGTAAGTCCTGACAATAAGTTATTAGTTTACGGTGAGGATACACTCAGCAGACGCATTTATACACTGCGTATTAAAAACCTGGAGACTGGTGCTTTGCTGCCAGATGTGATTCCAAATACATCCGGAGGCGCAACATGGGCAGCGGACAATAAAACATTTTATTATACCACCAAAGAAGCCACGTTGAGAGAATACAGGATATGGAAACATGTCATTGGTACTCCGGTGTCGAATGACAAACTCATATTTGAAGAAAATGATGAAACGTATAGTGTCTTTGTCTACAAAACCAAATCGAAAAAATATGTTGTTATTGGTTCCTCTTCCACGCTGAGCCAGGAATATCGCGTCCTTCCTGCGGATCATCCTGAAGGTGATTTCAAAATATTTCAGCCCCGCACAAAAACCCTGGAATATGATATAGAACATTTCGGTGATATCTGGTATGTACGTACCAACAAGGATGCAAAAAATTTCAGGTTGATGAAGACACCTGAAAATGCAACAGGTGTAGACCATTGGACCGAAGTGATTCCGAATAGACCAGATGTTCTGTTGGAGGGAATTGAGGTATTTAAGGATTTCCTTGTTTTATCAGAACGGAAAGCAGGGATCACACAATTGCGTGTCATGCCGCACCAGGGAAAAGAACATTACATAGAATTTCCTGACAAAGCTTATGTAACATCTGTTTCTGTCAATCCTGAATTTGATACGGATATATTGCGTTTGAACTATCAGTCGATGACTACGCCGAATACGACTTATGATTATAATATGACCACTCACGAAAAAGTGATGTTGAAGCAGCAGGAAGTTATCGGTGGATTCAATTCTGCTGATTACAAAAGCGAGCGGATTATGGTCAAAGCGAGGGATGGTGTTGAAGTCCCGGTTTCAATAGTTTACCACAAGGACACTCCACTTGACGGCACGAGTCCATGTTTGTTGTATGGCTACGGGTCTTATGGTATCAGTATGGATCCAAATTTCAGTGCTTCAAGACTGAGTCTGCTCAATAGAGGGTTTGTATTCGCAATAGCCCATATCAGAGGTGGTGAAGAGATGGGTCGGCAATGGTATGAAGATGGAAAACTGATGAAAAAGAAAAATACATTCACTGACTTTATTGATTGTGGAAAATATCTCACTGCCAATAAGTATGCTGATCCAAAGAAATTATATGCCATGGGTGGTTCAGCCGGTG
>JBDUDG010000089.1:0-10228 GCA_040003045.1 Saprospiraceae bacterium
TTGATCAGTACAGGCTGCATATAATAGTGATCAAAATAACCTGCTTCCTGCGCGATACTAATCTGCAAGGCGCTTAAAAGTATTGCTAAAGTCAATCCAATACTTAAAAGACTATTTTGTATTTTCTTATTCATAAATGCAACTTTTGAAGTTGAATGAATACTTATTTTATTTTTTTTCAATCACAATTAATCCGCTGTGCGAAGTACATTAACCGTGCCTTTATAAATCTGAATAGGTGAAGAACCGGATCGGACTTCAAGAACCCAGAGATATCCTCCATCTGCAATCGGTTGATCATCGCCATCTACACCATCCCAATTGTTCAGATAATTATCAGTCTCGTAAACCAATCCTCCAAATCGATTATAGATAGAAAGGTGATTGTCGAGATTTGAAATACAGGAAATAACGAAGTAGTCATTCTTTCCATCGCTATTAGGCGTTATAATGGATATCCCTTTAAAGCATTCGTTATTAATAAATAGATCTACGGATAATATTTCTTCACAACCTGAAGCATCAGTCACTGTAAGGAAATATCTTCCGGAAGAAAGATTGCTTAATACAGCTGTATTGCCTGCTGATGGGGACCATGAATAGTTATATCCCGGAACACCTCCTGCTACAGCTACTGATATAGCACCATCGCTGGATGTAAGATCGGATGGTAAAGTTTTTGTAACAGTCACTACAATGGCGTCTGGTTGATTCAATGTAATTGAGGATGTTGCTGTTTGTCCGGTGGCATCTGTGACGGTTAAACTATAATCTCCTGCGCAAATCGTACTTCCTCCTACATGTGCTGTGCTCATTCCATTATTCCAGTGATATGTGAATGGAGCTGTTCCTCCGACTACTGTGGAATTGATATCTCCATCGCAATCTCCATTACAGGATATTTCAAAATTACCATGATGTAATGCATTTAAAGTAACGGCAAAACCAGTGGATGAAACATTGAAACAAGTGTCGAATGAACAACCGCTTCCATTGCATGTAATTGTAACGCAATATTGACCCTGACAAAGATTGATAAGATCCTGTCCGTTAAAACCATTGCTCCATATGTATGTATATGGAGGGGTGCAACCTGTGACATTTAAATCGATAGCGCCATGACAATTTACATTAAGATCATTTGTAATAGTTGCCGTAACGATTAATGCCGGTGTTTGAGTTACAGTGAAACAAGAATCTCTTGTACTGCCTGCACTATCTGTGATCGTGACACAATATATTCCGGCTTTGATGTTGGTTAAATTTGGAGTGGTGGCATTTCCCGAGTTCCATTTAAAAGTATAAGGTGGAGTACCATACGTTACATTTAAATTAATAGATCCATTAGAACCTCCATTGCAGGTCACGTTGGTAATTGAAGCTGAAAAATCAGCACCCAGTATATAATCGTCCGGGATGAAGGAACATCCTTTAGAATCAGTCACTGTAACACTATACGTACCGGCAGGAATATTTATAAGATCTTTAGTTAGAGCCCCATTACTCCAATGGTAAGTATAAGGTGTCATTCCTCCGGATACGTTAAGAATAATCGAACCTGTGGAAGTACCGGGAGGATTAGGATCAGTAATTGTGCCAGTGACTGAAATTGGATCAGGATCCGTTACTATTGCAGTTGCAATCACTACCTGAGAACCCACTGTGATTGTTACTGTATATGTACCTGCAGGAACACCTATCAAATCCTGTGTAGGGATATTTCCGGGAGACCAGAGATAGGTTGGCGTTTGTGTACAATTCGTCAGAGTAACATTTAAATCCACCGATCCATTAGATTCTCTTGGACAGTTTGGACTAGATGTATTAATTGTATAGCTTATAGTACAAGGAGTATCTATAGGCGTACAGGACATTTTGATCTGTGCCAACCCCGCTTGAAAACTGTAGTGCAACAGGCTATCAACGTCTGCAAATTCTATCTCTAACGGATTATTGGTAAACGTAATCGGAGAAGAAGACCCTATTGGACCGATTGCTTTAAGACATAAACGGAATATTGTTGTGAAATCAGGAACTGTAACTCCCTGAAGAGTAAGATCAATCCAACTGGCAGTGAGCTGTCCTTGTTTAACTCCAGGATTGGGTGGCGTACCGAAACCTGAATCATTTAGATCAGGAATGCCAAAACCTTCAAGATGATCAAACCTGAATTTTGTTGAATCCCAATTCATGCTAAATTGTAACTCAACAATATCGTTGAAGTCATGTGCAGTAATGTCGATGCACGTAATACCATTTGGTGTCGTGCAGACCGTATCAGCAAGCAAACCAAATCCCTGAAAAGCGCATTGAACATTGACTACAGCAGGCTGGATAACTACATTATGAAGGTTGCCATCGATATCAGAGATCATCACTGATGGATTCGTACCCAGCGTAATATTGCTAGATTGCCCGCCTGAACCTATGACATCAAAACAAATTTCAAATAATGAGGTGCCGTTTGGCAAGGAGTCATTGACGGCATTCCCGTTGAACCACACTACTCTGAGTGTGCCGGGACTTAATAAATTGGTATTGCCCTCGCCGAAAGCAGGGAGAGGAGCAAAATTTTGAAAGTGATTGAATTGGATAACGGTCGGATCATACACCAGTGAAAATTCCATGGCGCCTACGGTAATGAAATTATCCACTGTAAATTGAATACATGTAGTGTTTCCACACGTTCCAACGACTGAATTTCCTATTATTGTAAGGTCCTGAGTGCATCCTTCCCCAAAAACCGAGACCTGCCCGTTATGGGTGACAAGACCTACATTATTGACACCATCTTCCGAGATTTCTATTTCGAGTGGGTCGTTCGTAATGGCAACAGCTGAGCTCTGACAGGCGTTTCCGACAACTTCAAACTCAACCGTGAAGAAGAGAGAACCGTCCGGGATCGTGATTTGGGTGGCACTACTTTCAAGCCAGGAGAGGGTCAGCTTACCTGCATCGAGGAGGGCTTGGTTAGTTCCGAAAACAGAAGGAGAGAGACCGGGAACCATTGGGTTAAAATTCTTTACACTCTTGAATTTCAACACATTAGGGTTCCAATTGACAGAATACTGGACGCTAATAATCTGACTGAAATGATCTACGTGAAAATCAATATCTACTATTTGCCCATGAGATACATCTGCTAAGCTACTGATGTTAAAAATCGGTTGAGCAGCTCTCATTTGGAAAGCAGTGAACAAGGCAACTATGAGACTTAGTATGGATTTACTCATTAGCAATTACGTTATAAAGTCATTCAAAATTCTTAAACCAAAGCAAATCAGGCGCAAATATAGTAATATTAGTTGCAATATCACTTAGCCGAAAATGGAGTTTATAAGGCAAGGATCTACAGCTAAAACTGTACCATGTTAAATTCAAAGCTAAAGAAGGGGAGTTGGCCGGTTGTAAAACCTGAGATGATTGTGCAAAAATGATAAAAATCTTTAACATGAAGTAATCAGTCCCTCAGGGAAAGGAAGATATGACGGCTTCTCAACAAAACAAAGTAGCCCAAAGGGTCGCTATAACTAAAAAACCCTGGCTTTAAGGGCCAGGGTTTGAGAGAGTGTTGGTTTTTCTCCCGATGGGGGAATGGGGGATCAAAATGCTTATTGTTTTATAAATTTTCCTGAAAGTTCACCCAGTGATGAGATCACTTTATAGTAATAGATACCGGGAGCCTGTACAACATCACTTCCTATTTCGATCTCTGCTCTGGTTGTGAATGCAGAATAATCCTTGTTAAAGAGTTCCTGTCCTTTCATGTCAAATAAAGTGACGTGGAATTTCTGCCCTACAGGAATTATCACAGTAAGGGTGGTTCCATCAGAGAAAGGATTCGGAGAAATTTTTGTCTCAAACTGTGAAAGGGATTGATCAGCATTAATGTATTTCAGTTCCAGCTTCTGGTTTTGCAACTTGTCTGTATAAATTTCAGGATACAGGCTTTCTTCATTCTGAACAAGCAGTTCATCAATATTGATATCTGACGGGAGATTAGCTATGGAAAAGAGAACTGTTCCTTTTTTCAGAGAAAGTGCTGCTGACTGTCCCCAGCTGATTCTTGAAATTCCATCCTGATCAACAGCAAGATTTGATTGTGAAACAGGCAGAGCTCCTTCGATCATATCAAGACCTTTCGATCTTAGAGAAAGCTGTAAACCATATAGGTCAGCATCTTTTGAAAGGATGAAATCCTGTGCTCCGGTAGATTCGTTTCTGCTGATATTAATTTGGAATGTTGTGGTTGTTCTTGGGGACAACAGCCATGCAGTATTGACCATATCTCCATTAACGTCTCCCATTTTAATGGCTTTAAATGAAATTGCTGCAGGGAATGTTCCGTTGTGATCAATTTCTACACCCGGGTGACAATAGTTGTTGTATAAGTCAGTAGGAGTGCCTGGGCTACAAGGATCGCCGAAGAATACCCATGACAGGTTGCCTGCAAAATTGGGAAGCTGATATGCTCCGAATAATGCATTTCTAAGAAGCAATAAATCATTGGCTCCTACGCGACCATTGCCATCGAGATCTGCTGCAAATAACTTGGCAGGATCTGTGATTGGTTGTGTACCGTCTATGTGTCTTTTCAATGCAATCAGATCAAGAGTTGACATACCTTCAAGTGGTTTGCCTTCTCTTGAAAGCTTGATCATTCTGTTGTATTGTGTGGTTCCAAAACCCATTGAGAAATGTCCCTGAGCATCAGATGTCGCTTCAGATTCATTGTTCAATGACTGGTCAGGCATGATCTTAGCCATGGCTGCTGATGTATGCGGAACACCGATGTTACCAAATGTTGAAACTGCTCCCGATACCAAATGCATGTTATTGCATGTATTTGCATTATCAGAAATCTTTATGAATGTGGTGCAATAATCTGAATTACCGTATTCATCAGTCACCCAAATCTGAATGGGAACTGTACCTACATCATCGCAGGTGAAAATCCTTGAGGCATCATACGGATTTGAAGAGAATGAATATTTTAGTTTGTAATTCGGAGTGCAATTGTCAGAACTTGATGCGTTGAAATCCTTCGCCCATATGGTGACCATTCCGCCCATCGGCATCACGACAGATGAAAGTCCATATAAGCAAACCGGAGATGGTGCTTTTTTGTCAATGACGTGGATTTTATGACTGCATGTGGTGCAATTGCCACAAGCATCACAGACATTCCATAAAATGCTGTGCCATCCGTCAGGAAGCACTTTATCAATGTATGGCTGGCCTGTACCTTGTCCGGATACGTTGTATGAACCATCATTGTTAATGTCTACTTTCCAGTCCCATGTTAATGATTCCACGGGAGTACAATCGTCTTGTACAGGTGGAGAATCCTGATATCGTCCTGAACAGTTTGGCTCATATCCATCGACAACTTTATCAACGCAACTGTATAGGAATGCTGGCGGATGTGCATTCATCAATTTGATCACCTGAACGTGTGTCCAGATGCCTGCGCTCCATGGATTGTTTGGCTGGTATTTGCACCAGTCGATTACTGTCCATGTACGCAGAATTTTTTTACAGGCACCATCTGAGAAGGTGAATACCAGGTCTTCATGAGCAAAAGCCAGGTGTGTGCATCCATGGTCATAGGCATTGTAGCCAGGGAAAGTAGGCTTATTGTATGGAGGTGGAATATCTTCCGGATTAAGCTGATCTACAGTATACTGGCAGGCATCTACTGTGTAATCATAAGGCCAGGTAATGCTGTAATAAGAATTGGAATAATCCTTAACGGTGATGGTCTGGTAACAATATTGAGACCAGTACCCCATCTCTACGCAAAACTTACGTTTGATAATTCCAACACCGCATGCATTCCGATAGTCAGTGACATCGCAAATGCTGACCCATGCATTGCCACCACCACATCCGCCGCCTGCTTGTCCATCGTAGCCCCAGTTGTAGGGCTGATTGCAGGAAGTATTGCCCGGATCGTTAATGTAAATGGGTAAGCATGTCCCGCCGTTTCCGACGCAAGTGCCGAAGGTATGGTTATAAGGATTGTAGAGGCAGTCATCAGTGAATGAGTAGCCGCAACTTACTGTGATACTCGGTGGGCATGTGATCTGTGGTTGTGAATTGTCCTGGACGGTGACTTCGGCCATACATTCATTGTAATTGCCTTTGTCATCTACGACCCTCATCACAACCCATATGGAAGCTCCGACATCTGCACAGCAGAATTCTACATAAGGTCTGAACTGAGTGTCATCGGCGATCCCCGGAGGGCAATTGCCAGCAACCATTCGCCTGACTTTGTATTCTGCGATATGGCAATTGTCATAACTGCCGTCATCAATGTCTGTGGCATAAACTTGTGCTGATCCATTGTTGGTCAGGGAAACTACGGTATGTGCGTCACAGATGGCTACCGGAGCTACATTGTCATTCCAGCAACAAGCTTGTAAAGGATTGACAATGAAGAAAGTAAGTAGGAGGGAAAATAAAAGGGTAAGAGTGAGTTTCATAATCTACGGGATTATTGGGTTTGTTTGATTTTCATGTCAAAAGATATAAAGTTTTTAAATAGGATGGGTATCCGATCTAAAAAATAAGGTATAGAAATACTGACTTTTGGTGGGAGGGTGGTCAAAAATAATATAAAAAATGGATTTTCAATGCTTTGCGAAGAAAAATGGAATAAATATTGAAGTGTAGGTTACCCCATTTGATTTTGGATGGCAAAACGGACTAAACCTGCTGTGGTTGTGATGTTTAGCTTCCGCATGATGTTTTTCCTGTGGGCTCCTACCGTTTGGGGGCTGATAAACAGGTTTTCGGCAATTTCTGAACTGGTTTTGGCCTGTGAAATGAGTCCTAAAATTTCCAATTCCCTCCGGGTAAGATGATACCTGATAACAAATGCTTCATCAAATTGGGAGGATTGTACTTCGTCGGCAATTTCCCTGGGGTATAATTGAAGGTTTTTACTGATATGTATCTGACCGGAGCAAACTTCTTCCAAACCATTGATCAATTCTTCTAAAGTGCTGGTTTTGAGGATATAGCCAGATACCTTGTGTAACTGAAGACATTCTCTTACAAACTTTGGATCGCTGTAATTGGTTACGATGATGATATGAATTGCAGGGTAATCTGCTTTAAGGAGCGGAATGACTTCAAGTCCATTCATGACTGGCATATTAAGGTCCAGAAGAATAATATCAGGTGACAAATCTGGCATTTTTAGAAGCAGATCTTCCCCGTTGACGGCGGTCCCGACCACCTTGATGGGCAGTATTGACTGTTGATGCAAGGCAATGACCAATGCATCCACATACAGTGTGTGGTCATCTGCTATAAGAATTGAATACTGCCCCGATTCTGTCATTTTTTCCTATACATATTGAAGACTCAGGAGAACTTCAATTAACCTCGAATTTCTCTCCTATGCCCCGATCTCCAAAGGGGAGGAGCATTCTAGTTGAGAGTTAATAGTGGTTCTCTTGATAATTGCATTATTTACTAAATACACTATCCCGAATCCCGATAATCTCCGGTCCTATGCAAGAGCGAATATCTTTGAGATGAAGTGATCTGAAAGGGAAAGTGGTCGTCAAATATCAGGAATTTTAAGCAGGAAAAGCCAATGAAAAAAGAATAGTGAATGAGGAATAACGAATAACCAATTCCGGGCCTTTTTGTTTTCTTCGAATTTTGATCACCTGAAGGGAGAATGTTGTGAATGGTTTTTGAGAGGTATTGACGAATTGAAATGTGATAAATGAAATACAAATGAATGCAAAACGAATAACGAAAGAGGGATAAAGGAATGTGATATCGATAAGGCTTTTAATTTCTTAATCACTCTATCAGAAATATAATTTTATCATATTATTTTATTCACCAAAATTTATTCATTCTATTAAATTACTTTCATTATTTTTTGCAACACCTATTTTATTCGCACTATTTCATTCCGGGATTTATGGGTAGAAATAAACGATGTCAGCACATCACAATTTAATTATTTATACACCAGATGTTACAATTTTGAATTGGACACCGACCATAATGCCAAGCACTATCCATTGGGAAAAAATGGAATAATATACAAATTGATTATTTATTAATTGTCAACAAAATAATTACAAAACAGGATTCATCACAACTTAAAAACGACACAATTCAGGTATACTTTAATTCGCTACCTTATGCGTTCCATGAACAGCAAACTCCTTGGGAGATTAATAGGGTTTCAATATAACTTTTCAGGAAAAATAGCTGCTTTCTCGACTTTTAAAATAAATAGTAAAATCATGGAAGATGAAAATAGTCAGTTCTGTTATCCATTTTATCAACAATGTTCGGATACGACAGTATTAAATTTATCCAATACATGGAGCAACATGATGTGAGATTAAATACCTGGAAAGGGTTTGAGAAGGGATACTTCGCAGTTTTTCAATGCTCGGCTATATTTTATAACACCGTAAGAATTGAGCCCTGGGGTAAATGCAATTATCAGGGATACAATCCGGATTATACGCTCCCACCAGTGGCTCTTAACTGCAAAAACAATTCACACCGGTAGTGCGCAAGTGAGGGCCATCTTTTAATAAACCAATCATCTAGCCTGCTTTTCCTATTTTTACCTTTATGAAAAATGGCTCCGGCGAAATATGACCAGAAACAACCCAGGGACTTTAAAAGAGTATATCAGAACCAAAGATTTTAAATACACGGCCTATGCGGTGCTTTTATTTCTTGGGATTTTTTTCCTGTCCATTTTTCTTTGGCTGAGAATATATACCCACCATGGCCAGGAACTTAATTTGCCTGACTATACAGGGTTTCAATATGACGATGCATTGAAAGATGCTACCCGAAAAAAATTCAGAATGAGTATTTCTGATTCTATACACGTTCTTGGGAAACCTGGTGGGCTGATATTAAAACAAAATCCGGCACCCCATACCCTGGTCAAGGAAAAAAGGATGATCTATGTCACGATCACCAAAAGAAGCCCTGATAAAATTTTATCCGGGCGACTACCTGAGATGTATGGAAAAAATTATGAGCGAAAAAAAAGGGAGCTAGATGAGCATTTCCAGATAAAATCAAAAGTAATTGAGAAGCGATATGATCCTGCAGAAGAAGGTCAAATCCTCGAGGTGAAATATAAAGGGCAGACCATCATGGATAGTAAAGGAAGAAATAATGAGATCCAGATTGAGAAAGGGGAAGTACTTGAATTTATAATTTCTGAGAAATCCGGCGCATTGGTCACTATTCCTAATCTTGTCTGTAAAACGTATGACGAAGCTCAATTTCTTTTGGAGAATCTAGGGCTTACTGTTGGAGATATAAAAAAAGAAGGAACGATCGATGATTTGTCTTCCGCTTTTGTAATTGTGCAGGATCCGCCAGCTGACGGAGGAACTATAAAGACATCATCTGCCATTCAGTTAACTGTTAGCCAGCAAAAACCGGAATCATGCAATTGAAGTGTTAAAAATGAAAAGTGTGCTTCTATCTGCTATCCTCAACCTGGTTCTATGGATTCGATCCTTGCATCCTTTCGCGCATGCTACTCACCGCAGCGCAGCGCAACAACCAGAGCTAAGCGTGAAGATTAAGGAAGGAAAAAGTGAAATAATCAAGCAAATTTTTATATAGAAATGGATATGAAAGAAATAACTGTTTTGGAACTTCATGAAAAACTGGATCGTGGGGAGAACGTGATATTGATTGATGTGCGGGAAGACTATGAGCATGAGGAATTTAATATCGGAGGCATTAATATTCCTGTCACAGATATTCCGGCGAATGCTGACCGTATAAAAGAAATGGGTGACGGTGACATTGTTCTTTATTGCAGGTCAGGCAACCGTAGCGGCATGGCGCAAAAAATACTTGCGGTGCAATTTGCAATGGATAATATGGTCAATCTTAAAGGTGGTATGGTGGCATGGAAGCAGGAGGTGAATAAATAAGACTTCCTGTATGAATCAGGAATGACACGTAATTTAAAATTTATTTTTCCACATCATACTTTCTATAGGTCGGTCGGAGCGTTGATTATATTTTGCACCGGGTTTTTTGTTGTAGGTATTTGCGATATCTCCTTCGACGGTAAAATAAATTAATTGCCCAATAGGCATCCCGGCATATATCCTGACCGGTTTGACGCAGGATATTTCAAGAGTCCATGTATTGCAATAGCCCACATCTCCTTTTCCAGCTGTAGCGTGAATATCGATACCAA
>JBDUDG010000090.1:0-10221 GCA_040003045.1 Saprospiraceae bacterium
GCAGAATTTCCGCCATCGTCGATCTGAAAACAAGAGAAGGTGATCGGTCGAGATATGGAGGTTTAGTTTCCGCCAGTCCATTCCTCATCAAAACCCTGCTCGAAGGGCCGATCATCAAATTCAATCCGAAGAAAGATGCAAGCGCTTCATTTTTATTCACAGCAAAACATTCTTTCCTTGATAAGACTTCTCCGGTACTTTACAAATATGCAACGAAGGATACGCTCGGATTACCTTATTCATTCACTGATCTGTATGGAAAAGTTTCTTTCCTGACCGGTGGAGGCAGCAAGATCGATTTCTTTGGATTCAATTTTAAAGATGGTGTGAATCTCATGGACATCGCTGATCTGGACTGGACATCCGGTGGTGGCGGTCTTAATTTCAAATTAATTCCTTCCTCATCTAACCTGATCATAGCAGGCACACTTGCTTATTCCAAATACGACATTACTTTGCATGAAGCTGATGATGCACCACGCAAAAATACCATCGGTGGCTTCAACGCGCTTCTCGATTTTTCCTATTTCGGTAGAAACAATACGGTCAATTATGGTTTTGATCTTAATGGATTCAATACCAATTTCTCATTCAGAAATTTTGTGGGCATTACGCTTGATCAAAATGAAAATACAACAGAATTAGGTGGTTACGTTACGCTTCGTCATAAATCCGGTGATGTCATCATCGAACCTGGGCTTCGAGCGCAGTTTTATGCCTCTCTTGGAGATTTTTCCCTTGAGCCAAGACTAGCTATCAAGGCGAACTTCTCAGATCATTTCCGGGTTAAATTTGCAGCTGGAAAATATTCTCAAAACCTGATTAGCACCGTCAATGAAAAAGATATTGTAAATCTATTTGTTGGATTCCTTTCAGGTCCGGAAGAACGAATTTACGAGCCTGGCACAAAAATTCAGACGACAGATAAGTTGCAAAAGGCATGGCACGCACTTGGTGGTTTTGAATTTGATCTGAATGATGGATGGGAAGTTAATCTTGAAGGATATTATAAAAAGTTCAGCCAGCTCATCGGCATCAGCAGGAACAAGCTCACAGTTGAAGATCCAAACTTTGAAACTGAAACAGGCAATGCCTATGGACTTGATCTGAGTTTTAGCCGACAGACTAAAAAAATGTACCTCTGGGCCACATATTCTCTTGGCTTTGTGAACCGTGATGATGGAGAGCAGGTATATCCTACACACTTCGAAAGAAGACACAACGTAAATTTATTAGCCACGCTCAATATTGGCCGCACATGGGAATTCAGCGCCAGGTGGAATTACGGAGCAGGATTTCCATTTACGCTTACACAGGGATTTTATGGACAGTATAATCTCCTTGGAGGTATCGATTCAGATGTCCTGACCGGCAATCCTGACCTGGGTATTATTTACAGCGACAAGCGAAACAGTGGGCATCTGCCGGACTATCATCGTCTTGATATTTCTTTGAAAAAAGAAGTTGAAATACACAAAAATCTTAAATTAGAAATCCTGGCCAGCGTTACCAACCTGTACAACCGGGGGAATATATTCTATTTCGACAGAGTTAGATATACGCGCGTGGATCAGTTACCGATACTTCCGAGTCTTACTTTGAAAGTTGACTTTTAAGTGAAAATTGAAGAGTGAAAAGTGAATTTGATTTGCGTTAATCTGTGAAAATTTGCGGCAAGAAATTGAAGATGACAGAATATTTTTTTTAGCGAAAATTAGCGCAATTAGCGACGAAAAGAGCACAAGTAAAAGAGCAGAATATTTATTTTGAGAAACTCAACATCCAGCAAGTAAAGTCTTCTCTAAAGAAATAATTTCGCGCAAAGACGTAAAGGCGCGATGAAACCGTTAAGATGATGATGAAAAAACGCTGGTATGATATCGGTTATCAGATAGATCGGTTGCTCGTCAGCAGTTTTATTCCGCCTTTTTTGATGGCTTTCTTTATAGCACTCTTTGTGCTCATCATGCAGTTTTTGTGGAAATTTATTGAAGACATTATTGGCAAGGGAGTTGGTGCACTGCTGATCATGGAGATGTTTTTTTATAAATCCATTTCGCTCTTTCCTCTGGCACTTCCGATTTCAGTCTTGCTCGCTTCCGTCATGGTGATGGGCAATATGGCGGAACGTTTTGAATTATCAAGCTTCAAATCAGCTGGTATTTCGCTGACCAGGATCTTATTGCCTCTGATCGTAGTCACAACTGTTATCGCCATCTTTTCATTTTATTGCTCGAATACGATCATCCCCATTGCAAATCTGAAATACCAGTCGCGTCTTTATGATATCAGAAATCAAAGGCCGACGCTGAGCATTGAGCCGGGTGTATTCAATGAAGATTTCAGGGGATACGCGATTCGGGTCGGAAAAAAATTGTCCGATAAAAAAACCATCGAAGACATCATGGTTTATGATGACTCGCAGCGCAACAGGGGCGAACTCAATGTCGTCACTGCTCAAAAAGGAGAGATGTATGTGGATCACGGAGCATTTGTAATGACTCTTTTTGACGGGAATCAATATTCTGAAGCAGAATCAGGGGATAAACCAAATTCTCTTCCTTTCACTATTTCACATTTTAGCAAATGGACCCGGAAATTTGATCTTAGCGAATTTAACCTGGACAGGACAGAAGAGGACCAGTTCAAATCACACCAGATGATGAAGAGCGCGCGTCAGATAGCCATAGAAATTGATACACTGGACGATCAAATCGAACTTGAAAAAGTAAATTATATCATCAATCATAAATTTTTGCAGGATACAGTTACAGACAATCGAAAAGTTCTGGTGCATACAAGGATAGATAGCATGTCCGGAAATCCTGCGCAGAAATATATTGTCCAGGGGGCAAGACTTGAGCCCAGTGCTTTTCCATCAGAGCGATATCAAAAAGTGAAGCGTATGATGGATTCGGTATCGGTCAGCACTGCATCATCTCTTGTTGCCATGTTCCCAATATCATATATCAAAGAAATCAAGAGCCGTATGGTAAGCAACATCATCGTACAGCAATCCACGATAGACAGGACAGACAGGTCGATAGAAAATCTTGAACTGACGCGCCGCAAACATGTTTATCAGCTTCATTGGAAATTTAGTCTTGCTTTCGCCTGTATTGTCATGCTGATGATCGGAGGACCAATGGGGACAATCGTTCGTAAGGGTGGATTTGGTTATCCATTGCTGGTCTCCATTTTATTTTTTACGTTTTTCCTTATGAGCAATATCAGTTCGCAGAAATTAAATGATTCTGCAAAAATGGATCCTATACTTGCTGCATGGTTTCCTGTCATGCTGTTGGGCATCATTGCAGCTTTCCTGACTTATAAAGCGCTGAATGATTCCAAGGTCATGGACTTTGACCGGATGAAGACTTTTTTTGCGAAATTGAAAAACAGATCCAAAGAAGTTGCTACATGAAGGATTTTGCATTGTTCAGGAATGGAGCAATTATACTATTTATTTTTGGAGTCATTTTTAGCCTGACTGCTGAAAAAAGCCAGTTCATGTTGTGGATGGCCCACGCCAGGATACCTTTTACGGATTACTTTTTTTATTACGCCACAAAGATGGCAGAACCCCCTGGCTTTGTCATTTGTGCTTTATTTCTCTTGTTCAGTTCCTGGAAAAAAATGGCTACTGTTCCGATTGTCGGATGTCTGGTGATCATATTCAGTTTTACCTTAAAATTGATTTTTCATCACGAAAGACCTTCGTTGTATTTGGAGCGTATGGGTTATACCGGTCCTCTTGCAGTTCTGACTTATCCCATGCTGACGGGCAACAATAGCTTTCCTTCAGGGCACTCGATGGCTGCCTGGGCTTTGTATACGATTGTTGCAGTGCACACCAGGAAAACCTGGGCAAGTATTCTGTGTTTATTTTTTGCTGTGTCAGTATCTATCTCAAGAGTGTATCTCATGGCCCATTTTCTCGAAGATGTGGTGTTCGGAGGAGCTATTGGAGCTTTGCTTGGTTATGGTGTTTATTATGCCTATGAACGATGGGGAGGAGGGAAAACACAGCATAGTGCAAAACCTTCGCCTGCAGCCTAAGCTATTGTCGAAAGATTATCTTTGACGCCACATACAAACATAACAAAATGAAAAATCTGATCCAACTCTTTGTCTTTTGCTCTTTTGCATTGCTCATGTCCTGCGGAAAAGGCGATCGCACCGGCCAATCGGCTTCATCAGGCTCATCATCAGGATTAAAAATTGCTTATGTCAATGGGGATACCATTCTGATGAATTACAAAGAGTTCCGCATTCAGTCTGAAACAATGGATGCCAAGCAGAAGGACGCTGAAAACATGCTTCAGGAAAAAGGTGCTGCCCTCGAAAAAGAATATAATGAATACCAGGTACGGGCTCAAAAAGGCACCATGACCGGAAAGGAAATGCAGGCGCATGAAAAATATTTATCCGGTAAGCAGGAAGCCCTTATTGCAGAAAGAGACAAGCTCTCAAAAGAGATCATGGACGAAACCACCCAGATAAACGACCGTCTTCAAAAAGTTCTCCAGGATAAATTAGCCGAAATCAAAAAACATGATGGCTATGATTTTATCTTCAGTTACATCCACGGCGGCGCCATCCTTCTTGCTGATGAAAAATTTGATATCACCGCGCAGGTGCTCAAAGAATTGAATAAATCCGGCGGAACAGCAAGCCAACAAGACACCAGTAAAAAGTAAAAAGTAAAAAGTAAAAATTGAAAAATAAAAAGTGGAGAGTGAAATGAGGTTTAATACCGTTCGTTTCGGCTATCGCTCAACGACCGCCAGTGAACATTGCCTGTTGATTTCGGCTACGCTCAATCAATGAGAAAGATTTTGCAATAGATTTAATTTGAAGTGTTTCTTCAATAACCAACCAGATATTACTGATTCAAATGTTGAGCGAAGCCGAAACATTCATTTGAAATCCTGGGCGGTCGTTGAGCGGAGTCGAAACGAACCCCGCAATTGAGCTTAGTCGAAACATACCGTCCAGCAAGAGGAAATCTTAAATCCTATGGTTCGACTTGCTTTAACTCAACCTAGTGCTACAGTTCACCAACCATCCTAAATCGTATTACACTTTCAAGACCACATTTTTAAACTGGGATGTGATTTGTTCCCTGACCTGGATTAAATCCTGGTGCATGCGGATGTGGATGATCATCTCTTCGTCATTTCCTTCCGATTCTAATTCTGTCATTCGGGAGAGATTTTGTTCGATGTGATTTTTAACTACCTCAAGTTTGAATCGAAGGATTGCATTGTGGGCATCCTTTTTAAAATTATCATCAGGATGCATCTGGATCTGAAGTGGAATATCATGTTCATCCCAACTGGCATATTCAAAAGGAGAGGATAATAATTCAATAGCCAGGGTTTGAATTTCACGATCGGAATGGTTAGTAAAATATTCCGGACCGGGCAGTTGGTGCCGTAAAAGGAATGATTGATATATTACAATGATTTTTTTATAGAGCGGGTTTTCAAACTGATCGATCACATCTTCAAGACTGGCCAGAACAAAAAGGCCCAGAGAATTGATAGGGGAGTCCTGCATGATTTTATTTCCATAGTTCAGCAATACACGGATGATATCTCTTTCCTGGAACTGATCCGAAATATCGGGGAGACGCTGCAATGGATCCTGCGGTCTTTCTTCGTTGTCGAAGGCCTGCTTTTGAGTACGCGTTTCATATTCAGCTACATCGCCAGGAATGCCTCTTCTTTTTTGCTGGATAAATTCTGCAACCGCTTTATTCGTCTCACGTACAAGGATTTGCTCCTCGATTTTCATGAGGCGTGCACATTCCTGTGTAAAGGTTGCTCTTTTAATGGCTTCCGGAATTTTTGCAAGCGATTCCACCAGGTCCTTAATCAGTGCAGACTTACGCACAGGATCTGAACCGGCTTCTTTTAAAAGCAAATTCGTTTTGAATAAAATAAAATCTTTACTGTTCTCACGGATGAAATCACTGAAACCGGCCATTCCATTTTTCTTCACGAAAGAGTCAGGATCTTCACCTTCAGGAAGCAGAACAATCCGTACATCCATATTCTCTTCAAGGATGAGATCAAGTCCACGCATCGCTGCTTTTACTCCGGCAACATCGCTGTCATACAACACCGTGATCTGTGATGCATAGCGGCGAATAAGTCGTATTTGATCCGGTGTCAGTGAAGTGCCGGAAGACGCTACTACATTTTCAATTCCAGACTGGTGCAAACTGATGACATCTGTATACCCTTCGACAAGGAAGCAGTTGTTTTCATCACGGATTGCTTTTTTGGCGTGGAATAACCCATAGAGAACTTTCCGTTTCTGATAGATCTCCGTTTCAGGGGAATTGATGTATTTCGGGCTCCGCTTATTGCTTTGAAGCTGACGGCCGGCAAAGGCAATGACTTTTCCCGAAATATTGAAAATTGGAAAAATGACTCTGTGTCTGAAGAAATCACCTTCATTTTGAGTCATGAGACCGGCTCTTTGTAGAATTTCTTTTGTGAAACCAGATTTAAGCGCCTCACTGATCAGTCCATCTGCTAATTGAGAAGCATAGCCCAAGCCGAAATTTTCAATGGTTTTCTTCCTGAAACCTCTCTCTGTGAAGTAGTTAAGCCCTGAAATCTGACCTTCTTCCGTTTTTAAAAGCAGGTTTTTGAAATAATGTTCTGCAAATTCAAGGACCTTGTAGATGGTCTCACGCTCCCGTTCAGCCAGCATGGATTCAGCATCCTGTTGGGTTTCCTCGAGTTGAATGCCATATTTACCTGCCAGGTAGCGGATAGCTTCAGGAAACTCATATCGCTCATGATCCATGACGAATTTAACACTATCGCCTCCTTTACCGCACCCGAAGCATTTGTAGATATTCCGGGTCGGAGAGACTGAAAATGAGGGTGTTTTCTCATGGTGGAAAGGGCATAAACCGATCAGATTACTTCCCCGCCGCTTCAGATTGACAAAGTCCTGCACCACCTCCTCTATCCTTGTCCTCTCTATGACTTCTTCAATACTTTTTTTGCTGATCATCTTAGTTAAAACTTCGTCTTTATGCGATTTAATATAAATATGAGGATATTCTTCTTGTAGAAACAATTTAAGGTTGCTATATTTGTTTAGCAGTTAATCTAAACCAGTGTACTGCAACCACAAACTTGAATTCTTGATACGTTTTTAGGGTGTTCTCATAGTGTGTTCTTACCCGCTTTCCGTTGGGAAGGCGGGTTTTTTTATGCCGTTATTTAGATGTAAATCATTGATCATCAGCCATATATATTGAAAATGAGTACTTTTGGCATCATCGGCATGGGCAAAATGGGACAAGTCATCGCGGCTATACTCAAAGGTGAAAATAATGTTCAATTTCACTCCTTCTCCCGCCTTTCAAATGCGAATGAAATCCAATTGAAATCATGTGATGCTGTCATTGAATTTACCACTCCCGATGCTGCTCCAGGCATTATCAGGCAGTGCATCGAATCACAAATTCCAATTGTATCCGGTACTACAGGATGGCAGGAATATCAGCTTCATTCGATCATCAAATTGTGTACAACAATGCATGGAAAATTTTTTTATGCATCAAATTTCAGCATCGGGATGAACATCACTTTTGCATTGAGCAGAAAGCTGGCGATGATCATGAATGAATATCCTCAATTTGCTGCATCGATCAAAGAGATCCATCATGTCCACAAAAAAGATTCTCCAAGTGGTACAGCGCATACCCTGATCAATGATATCGTGGATCTTCATGACAGGTATACTGATTTTGAATTAGGTCGGAGTCCATCAGCAGAAAATAAATCAATACTTCCTGTTCATTCCATCCGTGAAGGTGAAGTAAAAGGATACCATGAAGTGACATGGCAATCGGATTCCGAAAAAATCACGCTGAGCCATGAAGCCTTCGACCGGAAAATATTTGCTGAAGGAGCCATTATGGCTGCAGGATGGCTGATCGCACAAAAGCCGGGAGTATATACGATGAGGGATATAATCGATTTCTGATTCTAATGAGTTAAAAAATAAAAAAGGTCCACGTATGAAGAGGACCTTTTTTTTTATGGAGAAGTTTTAGTTCCCCGGAAAATTTATCTATTTAGCGGAAGCCACCAATTTGATGTTGAGATCAAATACATCATAAATGGCTTTGTCACCAAGATTCTCGAAGAATTTACCGGAACCATAGCGAATATTATAAAGCGTCCTGTCTACCTTGATATCAGCAGTAGCTGTTACCTGGTTAGACGTAGTTTTTACTTCCGCATCAAAAGTCACCGGATTGGTGATCCCTTTGATGGTGAGATCAGCTGTAATGGAATACTGTCCATTACCTTTTGCAAGGGCTTTGGTAATTTTTAAAGTCGCTGTCGGATAGGTGTCCACACCAAAAAAATCATCTGATTTCAAATGGCCTTCCAGTTTTGTTTTTCCACCTCCTTGCTGATCAAGATCAGTAATTGAAGTCATATCGATTGTCACCGAACCACTCTCAAGCATACCGTCATTGATAGTCAGTGTGCCGTCTTTTAAACCGATAGAGCCATTGTGCTCACCCGTTACTTTGTGACCTACCCATGCAACTGTGGATTGATCAGTATTTACTTTGTACGTAGTGCCTTTTTCGGGATTACCTGCATGAGCAGCTATAGAACCGGCAAACAAAACGAGGGAAAGAAAAAATTTATTCATAATAGTTTAGTTGTTGTGATTTAAATGAAGAACCAACAACATGACCCCCTTCGGTTTTGTTGTCATTTTAAATCTTCCTTAACAACTAAAATTGATGAACGGGCTATTAGTAGTGATGAACGGGAATTTACTCTCTCACTCTTATTCCCCATGGCAATCGGGCCTGTGGCTCTCCCTTCTGCACACTTTCCCAAAATTGCATCACTTGTGGTAGCTGAGACTGCATCAGAACAGAAGTGGAAGAATTGCCTGAGCTATTGCGATCGATTATGCTAGTGATCATTTTTTGCAAAGGGTTCTGGAATACAGGATATTCTTTGATTCTGTACTCCTCGATTCCTGCAAGATGTGCAGCAGCTTCAATAGCATCTTCAAGAGTACCAATCTTATCTACAAGACCATTTTGAACAGCTCGCTCACCGGACCATATCCGCCCCTGCGCGATAGCATGCACTGCATCTCTTGTCATATGCCTTCCATCCGCCACCTTGTTGAGAAACATTTCATAATACGCTTCGGTTCGAGATTGCATATAATTATTCTCTCGCTCGCTCCAAGGAAAAAATACGGAGAAGTCTGCGCTATATGGACCGGTTCTCACCGTATCGAATCGAATACCAAGTTTGGTATCCAGCATTCTTGAGGGATTTGGAATGATTGAAAAGACACCAATACTCCCTGTCAACGTATTGGGTTGCGCAAATATGCTGTCCGCAGGAGCTGAAAGATAATATCCTCCTGATGCGGCATAATCGCCCATGGATACCACAAGTTTTTTACCGTCGGCTTTTAATCCCAGTAATTGCCTGTAAATATTTTCTGCACTGAGCACACTTCCACCAGGGCTGTTGATACGTAATACGACGGCTTTGATATCATCCTGTTTCCTGATTTCTTTCAGCAGCTTCACATATCTGCCATCATCTATGACTCCATATTCATCATGCCCGCTGACAATATCACCTTCGGCGTAGATGACAGCGATTTTATCTTTTGCTTTTAAATTGGGATGCTCTTCGGGAGTAACGGCTGCATATTCATCAATCGAGACGAAATGAATTTTATTCAATGGGTCTTTCCCCATTTGCTGATTCATCCATACTTCACAATCATCCTTGGATCCAATCTGATCCACGAGTTTGTGCGACAAGGCATCTTCAGCACTCTTTATTTGAAAATCCCATGCTATTGATTTCAGTGTGTCTATATTGATCTTACGCGCAGTGGCAATGTCCAGCAGAAACATTGAATAGGTATCCGTAAGATATTCTCTGGTTTGTAACTTGCTTTCAGGACTCATTTCTGTTCTGCGAAATGGCTCAGTTGCACTTTTGAAATTGCCTGCATAATATATCTGAACGTCCATGCCTAATTTATCCAATAAGCCTTTGAAGAAAGGAACATAGCTGGCAAATCCTCTAAAGTCAACAGTGCCTACCGGATGTAAAGTGATATGGTCCGCAGGGCTTGCGAGATAATATCCTTCCTGTGTATAGAAATCGCCGTACGCTGCAAGGAATT
>JBDUDG010000091.1:0-10208 GCA_040003045.1 Saprospiraceae bacterium
GGCCTGATATTGTTGCAGCAGGGTCGGGACGGAGCAGACTTTTTTATGAAGTATTACAATTCTGATGGAAAGCAAAGCACATTCTGCGGAAATGGAGGTCGGTGCATCGTCTCATTTGCTTCTCATCTTGGTATTCATCACGGGAATACAAAGTTCCTTGGGACGGACGGCTTACACCAAGGATTTTTAAATCCAGAAGGAATGGTACGGCTTTCAATGACCGACGTCAATGAGATTGTCACATTGGATGACCATACGTTTACACTTTATACCGGCTCACCACATTATGTCACTTTTCTGGAGGACATTCAATGCCTCGATGTTCAAAAAGATGGAAGAGCCATTCGACATAGTACTCAGTTCGAAAAAGAAGGTATCAATGTCAATTTTGCTGAGATAATAGGTCCTTCTGAAATTCGGATCAGGACATATGAACGTGGTGTTGAAGATGAAACGATGGCTTGCGGTACAGGTGTTGTTGCATCAGCTATTACATACACTTTTTATAAAAATAATCCATCTTCCCGCTGCGAAGTGTATACACAAGGTGGAAAGCTGTTAGTTGAATTTACAAGAAAAGGAAAGCATGAATTTGCAAATGTTACACTTACCGGTCCTGCAGTTGAAGTATTCAGAGGTGAGGTCTTGTTAGAAGGCTAAAGTAAAAAACGCTTGCGAAAATGTGTCAATGAGAAATTGAATATTAAATCTTAACAAATCTTAATTATTTTTAATAAGTCTGCGTCCTCATTTGTTTGAAATAGTTGAATATTAAACTTCAAAGAAATAAAGTATGGCCAAATTAAGCTAGGCGTAGAAATCCAAAATCCAAAATCCAAAATCCATAATTCATTCATCTGTCCATTGCCCCAGCATAGATTTCATTTCGCCAACAGCATGGTGGTCTTTTACCTTTGTTCCTTCTTCAATTCCCTGACGCAATAATACCAATCCCTGCGTTTTATTTCCGGCTTCGTAAAGCATCTTTGCGTAATGGTAGTACGTAGCGATGTAGGCAGGGTGCGAATTGACGAGATATTCATACATAAGCATGGCCTGAAGAGTGGAGGAAAGTTTTTCATGCTCCCTGGCTAAAGCATAGATAATAAATGGATCATCAGGGCTTTCCTCCAGCAGGATTTCAAGTTCTTTTATTCGGCTCATAAGCTGCAAATCTAAGTCTAATCAGGCTTTGGCCCGGAAAACCGTTCAAACCCGGCAAAGTCCAATTTTAGATACCTTTGCCCCGATTTCAGAAGATAATAGGATGATATGAAGATTCTTGTGGCCATCAGCCAGACTCCGGAAACCACTGCACGAATTGCTTTTAAGAATGAAGGAACCACGTTTGATACGAGTGGGGTCAACTTCATCATGAATCCTTACGATGAATGGTACGCTCTTGTAAGGGCTTTGGAACTCAAGGAAGAAAAAGGAGGAACCGTTACAGTCATCCATTGCGGGCCAGCATCAAATGATGTCATCATCCGGAAAGCCCTCGCTATTGGTGCAGATGATGCAGTCAGAATTGATCTCGAGCCGCGATCCGCCCATGTGATAGCAACCCAAATAGCCGCTTATGCCAAGGACAAGACCTTTGATCTCATCATGACAGGTAAGGAAACCATCGACTACAACGAATCGCTGGTTGGGGGAATGATAGCTGAGCTTTTGGAATTGCCCTTTATCTCACATGTCAGCAAATTGGTATACAACAATGATCAACCGCTACTGACGAGAGATATTGAAGGTGGTGTTGAGGAAATTGAAGTTACAGGTCCCTATGTGCTTAGTGCGTCAAAAGGTTTGGCAGAACAGCGCATTCCGAATATGAGGGGAATTATGTCCGCAAAAACCAAACCATTGCAGGTGATTATTCCTACACCTGAAACATCACTTGCTGATTATATTCATTTCCAGGTACCCGAAACAAAATCAACAGTGAAGATGATCGATCCAAATGATATGGACGAGTTGGTCAGGGTATTGCACGAAGAGGCAAAAGTAATTTGATAACATTCGTTTTGATCTTAATTACAATATGGTATTAGTATTAGCAGAAACAATAGAAGGTAAAATCAGGAATTCATCTTTTGAGGCCGTGTATTACGGATCAAAAGTGGCTGATATATTGAAGACATCGTGTCATGCACTGATCATAGGACATTGTTCTGATGGTGGACGATTGGGTAGTTTTGGTGCGAAAGAAATATGGCATGTTGACGATGCGACTTTGAGCGCCTTTGATAGCCAGGTGTACACAAAAATCATTGCACAGGTAGCATCTGATAAAGGAGCCTCGGTGATCATCGTATCGGATAGCTCTAATGGAAAAAGTGTTTTAGGACGTCTTGGCGTCTCATTGAATGCAGGTGCTGTTCGGGGTGTGAATAAACTGCCTGAATTGAAAGATGGAAAACTCAATTTTGATCGGCCCGTATTTTCCGGAAAAGCAATTGCAACATGCAGAGTGAATTCTGACATCGCAGTTGTTTCATTGATGGGAAATTCTCTTAAGCCTCAAAGTTCAGGTGCAGATATAACTGTACAAAAACTCAATATCAGTGTTCCGGCTTCAAAAACGAAGGTGATAAATGTGAAGAGGTCTGTTGGAATAGTTCCACTTGCAGAAGCTCAGGTCGTAGTCTCGGCTGGAAGAGGATTGAAAGACCCATCAAATTGGGGAATCATTGAGGATCTCGCAATAGAGCTTGGTGCCACCACAGCTTGTTCACGCCCTGTGGCTGATAGTGGATGGAGGCCTCATCATGAGCATGTGGGCCAAACCGGGATTGCCATCAGGCCTAATTTATATATAGCCATAGGTATTTCGGGTGCCATTCAACATTTGGCAGGTGTAAACAGTTCTAAGGTAATTGTGGTTATCAATAAGGACCCGGAAGCTCCTTTTTTCAAAGCGGCAGATTATGGGGTCTGTGGTGATTTATTTGAAGTGGTCCCAAAATTTACTGAAGCTTTGAAAAAATTCCATATTGCTCATCATTAAGAGGTATTTGGCCATTTTGGGAGTTACTCATCTAATAAGCCTTGCCAGTCCACTCGGCATTTTTATATATATTTCGCATTACACAAAAGATAAGTGGAAAAGATAGAATTATACATAGTTACCCTGACTCATAGCGTCACCCAATCCAGCAATTACGCTGTAGTGATGGGTGAGGTGGATGGCAACAGGAGACTACCTATAGTGATCGGTGGATTTGAAGCACAGGCGATTGCAGTCGCTATGGAAGGAATGGTGCCTTCTCGACCTTTGACACATGATCTGCTAAAGAATACTCTTGATACATTTGAAATAGAGGTTACTGAGATCCTGATCAATAATCTTGTTGAAGGTGTTTTTCACGCACGCATCGTCTGTATGCAACACAGCCGAGAATTTGAAATTGATTCAAGGACATCCGATGCCATTGCTATGGCTGTGCGATATGGATGCCCGATCTATACCTATGACTTTATCCTTGATGCTGCTGGGGTGCGCATCGAAGATCCCCAACCTGGCGAATCAGAAGAAATAAAGGAAGAGCAAAAACCTAAGCGCCGCAGAAGAGGATATGCTGAATACTCATTGGACGATCTTACAGCTATGCTTGAAAAAGTCATAGGCGAAGAAGACTACGAAAAAGCTGCAAAAATCCGCGATGAAATCAATAAGCGGAAGGAGGAAGGCCAATAGCTGAAACGATTTTGGATTTCCGATTTTGGATTTTGTTGGATTTCAGATGTTGAGCGAAGCCGAAACATTTTTTGGTGAAACTCCATCGGTCGCTGAGCGTAGTCGAAGCGAAACGATAATAAGTCTCTCACTCCTCTCTACTCCAAAGATCAATTGGATAAATGCCTTCGCGCAATAATTCATTTAAACGGGCAGTGACAAATTCCTTGTCTTCACGGTAGGTCACACCAAACCATTCTGCATCGGAATGCAATACTTTTGTTTGTCGTTGATTGCTTTTGATGAGTGTATCAACAAGCGTGGGTATGTAAAACTCAGATTTAAAATCCGAAATATTTTCTTTCAAAAACGTGTCAAATTGTTTTTCAAAAAAAGTAAAATAAGAAGGATAGAATCCCCACATATTCATTGATACAGGTGCATCGGGTAAAAGGATCCGTATTGAATCGCCATCCGGAAAAGAAATGACTCCATTTTCATCCCTCCCGATTTGTTTGCATTCTTCGATATCAATCAGATAATCATTCTCATCTACCTGGCATATTCCGCGATTGACTGTACCATATTCTGAAAGCGTATTTTCAAGTTGGTATCCAACCACGCTGTATTCTTCTTTATCTCTTTTCTCAGAAAGAAAATCATACAATGTTTTATACGATTCAGGGCCATAATAATCGTCTGCATTGATGACTGCAAAAGGTCCTGAAATAACGGAATGTGCAACCCAAATAGCATGTCCGGTTCCCCAGGGTCGTTCGCGGTCTGAAGGGATATCAAATGGATGTGGAATATCTTCCATCTCCTGGAATACATAATCGGTTTCCATTCGCCCTTTCATCCTGGGCTCGAATACTTCTTTGAATTTATCTGCAAAAAAATCCCGAATGATGAATACCACATGTCTGAAACCGGCGCGATGAGCATCATATAAACTATAATCGATAATGGTTTCGCCGTTTGGCCCAAAGGAATCCATTTGCTTCAGACCACCATATCTGCTGCCCATGCCTGCCGCAAGAACAACAAGGGATATCCTTTCTTTTTTCTCCATAATTAATGAATTCCTCCAAGGAATTATTTAAGACCGATCAATTTTGAAAAAGCAGTATCCACCGCGCCGAGCTGTTTCGCCTTCAGGGCATTTTGCATGGCGCTATCCGGTTCGCTGGTCATGTAGTAACACCTCGACAAATTAAGATAATATACGCCGTTGGCAGGATTGATTTTGATGCATTGGCTGAAATCTTTTTTGGCTTCAGAATACTTCTTAAACTGGTTGAAATACAATGCACCGCGGTTGTTAGTGTATTCAGCGACATTTGGTTTCAGTGGTATCAACTGGTTGTACATGTTGAGGGCTTGCTCAGGCTGATTGGTGAGTTCATAAGAGCGGGCCAGGATGAAGAGGCCATCGACCTGGTTAGGATATAATTGATGATATAATTCTGCATCGACGAGTGCCTTGTCAGGGGCATTCGTTTCAAGATAAGCACGCGCTCTCCATTCGAGGGCATTCATAAAATGAGGATCATATTTCAATGCGTTTGAGAGCCCCTCAATGGTTTTGGCCCATTCTTTTTTGTCATAATATTCAAGACCTTTATTAGTCCATGCACGAGGGCTGTCGGGATAATGGTTGAGAACATCCACCCAAAGTGTTTCACTGCTTTTCCAGACCGGAATTCGCATCACGGTCAACACACCAAATACCAAAATAAATATTCCGCATACTCCAATGATCACGGATTTATATGCAGACCACTTCGTTTGAATACCATTGTAGATAGCCATGGCCATCATAAAGAAAATGCTGATGTATGGCACATACGTGTATCGTTCTGCTACTACCGCATTCCCTATAGAGATGACCTGAAGGACCAAAAGAAGATTGACAATATAAAAACCAAATCCAAAAATTAAATTCCTGTTTTTTATTTTATACAATAGATATCCTACGCCGGCCATTGAAGCCACCGTGGCTAGATAGTAAAGTCCGCTGATATGTTTTGGAAATGGATGCAATGCCGACAGCGGAAATGGAAAAACGATTTTTAGCAAATACCATATCAGGCCAAAACCACCAAATGAAATACGCTGTGCCACACCCCTGTATTCAATAGATTCAATAGCCCTGGCAGATTGGATCGAAACGGTGACGTAAGCCATCACTGCGGCAAGAATAAAAAGTGGAATTTTTTCAATGATCCACGACCACTCCCATTTTCTTTTGAAGAAATAATCCAGGAGCAACAAAGAAAAAGGCAGAACAATTGCAGCCGGTTTACAGAGTAATGAAACGGCGCCAAGCAGAGTAGTGGCGACTATATATTTGATTTCTTTTTTCCGGAGATACCGGATATAAGTAATCATGGCAAGCACATAAAATAATGTATAAAGCTGATCCTTTCGCTCCGAAATCCACACAACAGACTCAACGTGCATTGGATGGATACCAAATAGTAAAGCCACTGCTGCGCTGACCCATTTATTTCCTGAAGACAGATAAAATATAAACCAAAAAACGAGTGCTGTATTAATCACATGAAGCAGAATACTGGAAAAATGATAGCTCCATGGAGTCAGCTCAGCCAGGTGATAATTTAAGGCAAGACTGATTATAGTCAATGGATGATAATTGGACACCACAGGGGTAGAAAAAATAGCTTTAATTCCACTAAAACTTAAGTCCTTTAATAGGGGGTTGCTCGTGACATACAACACATCATCCCAATTCGTAAATCCATTTTGAAGAGCAGGAAGAAAAATGAGGAAAACGACAGCCAGTATCGGCAACAGAAATTTCAGATAGCCTTTTGGGGAGGCTTGGGATAATGGGCTCGGTTTCTTAGAGGAAGAGGGTTTTCCTTTCGATTTTTTTCTTTGGTCAGCCATAATGGTTTAGTGCTCAAAAATAGCAGAATTCGGCATTCCGCTGTGCCAAAGACAGTGTGCCGCACTTAGTTGTGCCACACCTAGTTGTGCCACACTGTCATAACTGCCTGATAATACCAGTTGTTATAAGTGGAACGTTGGCCACTTTTTTTGGCTGAAATATGGCTATTTCCGCGGTAGGGAAAGCCACAAATTCAGGTGGTTTGACATGAATGGCTTAAAGCCTTTTTGCAAGGCAATGGAATGCTTACTTTTGCGTGACGGAACAATAAAAGCTAAGCATGAAACCGAACAGGCACCTTATTTCTCCTTCTATTCTTTCTGCCGACTTTGGAAAGCTTTACGAAGTAGTGGATATGATCAATGTGAGTGACGCAGACTGGTTTCACATCGACGTTATGGACGGAATGTTTGTTCCGAATATCAGTTTTGGTTTTCCTGTGATGGAGGCAGTGAAGCGACGCGCTACCAAACCAATGGACGTCCATCTTATGATCGAAAAGCCCGAGCGGTATATAGAAAGGTTCAGGGATGCAGGAGCTCATGTGATTACTGTTCATTATGAGGCCTGCCCGCATCTTCATCGCACAATACAGCAGATAAAGGAAACCGGTGCCCTCGCCGGTGTTGCGATCAATCCACACACTCCTGTCACCCATCTTGTCGATATTTTAGAGGATGTAGATCTTATACTGGTCATGTCCGTAAACCCCGGTTTTGGAGGTCAAAAATTTATTTATCAGGCCATTCCTAAAATCACACATCTCAAACAACTATTGACAGAAAGAAATCTCTCGCCTTATATCGAGGTCGATGGAGGCATTGGAATGCAAAATGCAGAACGAGTTCTTCAGGCAGGGGCAAATGTTCTTGTATCCGGTAATGCAGTTATTGCAGCCGAGAATCCGCATGCCATGATCGATAGCCTGAAATCAATCGGTAACAATAGTTCCAAAAATATTCCTGCTTGAAGTTCGTTCGGATGACAATGAAGTTTTGTATCCTCATTGGATTTTTAATCCTCGCGTTTGATTTAACAGCACAGCACAACGTCACCATTCATGGAAAGCTCCTCGATTTGCAGAACAATGAGGCCATTGAACTAGTCAGCATTTTTGCAAAAGAATTTTCTAAAGAGACTACTTCAGCAGAAGACGGTTCATACACCTTGATTATCCCTTCTGGCAAAGAAACCCTTCTTCAATTCAGACGCACAGGATATAAACTTTTTGAATATAAGCTGCCTGCACTTGCTGATGGCTCACAATTTGAGCTCAACCTCAGTCTGGTTCCCATAGAAACAAATATGGAAGTCATCATCACAGCTGAACGTGTAGAGGATGCCGGAATGATCAGGGAAAATCCTGACGCACTAAAATTACTCCCAAGTACTACTGGAAATCTGGAATCCATTCTTCCTCAAATCGCATTGGGAACAAGCAGCGGCACAGGCGGTGAACTCACCTCTCAATACAATGTCCGTGGTGGCAACTATGATGAAAACCTGGTGTATGTCAATGATTTTGAAATATACCGGCCTCTTCTTGTCAGATCAGGCAACCAGGAAGGATTAAGTTTGCCCAACATTGATCTCATTCGTGATCTTAGTTTCTCATCAGGTGGGTTTGAAGCTAAATATGGAGATAAGATGTCTTCGGTACTCGATGTGCATTACAAATTGCCTGATAGTCTTAGGGGATCTTTCTCTGCCAGCTTTCTTGGTGCTACTGGACATTTGGAAGGAAGCATGCCTATCGGGAAAAGTCCTTATAAAAAATGGCGATACCTGGTAGGAGTGCGTTACAAAACCAACAAATATTTGGTGGGTTCACTTGATCTGAAAGGTGAATATAGTCCATCGTTTACGGACTATCAGGTGTATACCACGTACGATTTATCAAAGAATTGGCAGATAGGATTGATGGCCAATCTGAATAAAAATAAATATGATTTTATCCCTGTTTCCAGTGAGACTGCTACAGGTCTGATCAGTTTCTCACTGCGATTGTCCACCGATTTCGAAGGCGCAGAAAGCGATTTATTTGTGAATGGAATGACGGGTGCCTCATTATCATTTGTTCCCGACAGAAAACGAAATCCTCTCTTTCTAAAATTACTGGTTTCGGGATACAAAAGTCTTGAGTTGGAGAGTCTTGATATCATAGGAGAGTACAGGCTGAGTCAGATTGAAACAAGTCTCAACAGTCCAAATGCAGGAGAAGAGTTGGCTCTGTTAGGCAGTGGCGTGCAGCAAACGTATAGCAGGAATCGATTGCAGACTGATATTCTGAATACTGAAATAAAAGGAGGAATCGAACTGCAGGGATCAAATGGCAGGTCCAATTTTATTCAGGCTGGTCTGAAGGTTGGATATGAAGATGTTGCCGACCGGATTCATGAATGGGAGCGTCTTGACTCTGCGGGATTCACTTTACCAAACGATCAGGAATCATTAGGATTAATTTATTCATTGAATTCAAACAGAGCTCTTCAGTCACTCAGGTATTCAGGATTTTTTCAAAATACATTTACAAAACAATATTCAAAACAAAAAGAAATCAGGATCACCGGCGGCATACGGTCGCTGTATTGGGATGTAAATAAGGAATTTGTTTTTAGTCCGAGATTTCAACTTACCTGGATTCCCGGCGCAGACAAAGGATTTAAAATTGCAACGGGATGGTATATGCAGCCCCCGTTTTATAAAGAGCTCCGTCGGCCCGATGGATCTATTAATGAAAATCTTCAGAGCCAAAAATCATTTCAATTCCTTGCAGGTTATTCAGCAGGTTTTGGTCCAAAAGGTCGCGATGGAAAGAAATATAATTTCACACTTGAAGCATATTACAAACAGCTTTGGGATCTTGTTTCATATGAAGTGGATAATGTCCTTATCCGTTACGCCGGAGAAAATAATTCATCAGGTTATCTCACCGGCGTGGACATGCGGATCAATGGCGAACTTGTGCCGGGTGCAGAATCCTGGATCAACCTTTCTTTTTTAAGGGCCCGTGAGAAAATTGATGGCGTTCAGCACTTAAAACGTGAAGTAGGACAGGCTGAAGGGACACCGGTAGATGATGTTCCCCGGCCAACAGACCAATTCATGACCCTGAATGTTTTCTTCCAGGATTATTTGCCCAATAATGAAAATTTCCGTGTTCATCTAAATACATCGATAGGAACCGGGCTTCCTTTTGGGATCAAGGATAATAATATCATTTATCGCAATACATACAGATATAAGCCTTATCACAGGGTAGATATTGGGTTCTCAACCCGTCTTTGGTCCAATAGTTGGAAAAAGGACAAACCCCACAGTCTTTTTGCCGTCACCAGGGATAGCTGGATCAGCGTGGAGATATTCAATCTTCTGCAGGTTAGGAATGAAGCCAGCAGGACCTGGGTGAAAACAATATTTCTATCCCAATACGCCATTCCAAATTATCTCAGTTCCAGAAGGTTGAATGTAAGGTTGAGGTGTGAATTTTAAAGTCTTTTCTTATCTTTGCCGTCCGTTAAAAACCGGTCATCTGTGTATCAGACTACGCCGGCAAGGTTTTAACCACTAAATTTTAACACTTTAACCAATGTCAGTAAGAATCAGACTTCAGCGTCA
>JBDUDG010000092.1:0-10152 GCA_040003045.1 Saprospiraceae bacterium
GAATCCTCTATTGCATACGGCGATTTAGAAAAAGTGGAATTGATCGGGGCGAATTCAAATGATGGTGCATTCCTTTCTCCAATATTGCTCATCAATGAAAATCCTTTGAGTTCTGTTTTAGTTCATGAAGTCGAAGCTTTCGGACCGGTATGTACATTGATGCCATATCGAAATCTGGATGAAGCCATTGAGATTTCCAAAATGGGGAAAGGATCGTTGTGTTCATCAATCACCACTTATGATGATCACACAGCAAAACAATTTGTCCTCGGTGCTGCATCTCATCACGGTCGGATTTTAATACTGAACCGGGATTGTGCGAAAGAAAACACAGGCCACGGTTCTCCACTTCCTATGCTCACACATGGCGGTCCGGGCAGAGCTGGTGGAGGTGAAGAAATGGGCGGTATGCGAGGTGTACTACATTATTTGCAGCGCTGCGCCATTCAGGGCACTCCCACTACAATAACTGAAATCACTTCTGTCTATCAGTACGGCGCTAAGTATAAAGATCCTATTGAACATCCATTCCGGAAATATTTTGAAGATCTCAGGATTGGTGACACCATCATCACACATAAGCGAACAATCACAGAATCTGATATTGTCAATTTTGCCAATGTAAGTTGGGATCATTTTTATGCACATACTGATGCCACTTCATTGGAGGGCACAATATTTACACAAAGAGTAGCCCATGGTTACTTTGTCCTCTCAATGGCTGCCGGCTTATTTGTTGACCCCGGAAAAGGACCCGTCATTCTCAATTATGGTCTTGAAGAATGTCGGTTCACAAAACCGGTTTATCCAGGGATGACATTAGGAGTCCGTTTGAGCGTAAAAGAAAAGCTTCCCGTCGATCCAAAAGATGAAGACGATATTCCAAAAGGCATCGTAAAATTTCTTGTTGATGTATTTGATGAAACGGGAGAAACGGTGGCCATAGCTACGGTGCTGACTATGGTTAGAAAAAAAAATATACTCCTTCCCTCTAAAAAGGGGACCACTTGAAGAAAACTCTTTAACAAGTCCCCAATTAAAAGGGGGTAAAAGATCGTAAATCCAATGGTTCGACATGCTTTAACTCAACCTTGTGCTACAGCTCACCAACCATCGTAAATCGTAAATCGTAAATCCAAAATTTATTTATGGAAGGCTCTGTTACCACATCAATTGACAAACAAATTGCCATTATAACTTTTAGTCACCCTGCGCACAATTCGCTTCCCGGATATTTGCTGGCGGATTTAGCGCAACAAATACAAACTGCGGGTGAGTCAGCTGATGTGCGGATCATTGTACTGAGTTCAGACGGTGATCGCACGTTCTGTGCCGGCGCCAGCTTTGATGAATTATTAACCATCAGGAACCCTAAAGACGGTAAGAAATTTTTTCTTGGATTTGCTAATGTTATCAATGCCATACGTAAATGTCCTAAGGTTGTCATCGGACGTGTTCAGGGAAAAGCAATAGGTGGCGGTGTCGGCATCGCTGCAGCAGTAGACTATTGCATGGCATCAAAATTTGCATCAATCAAATTAAGTGAACTCGCATTAGGGATTGGTCCCTTCGTCGTAGGCCCTCCGATCGAACGAAAAATCGGATTAAGTGCATTCAGCCAGTTAGCCATCAATGCCACAGAATGGCAAACCGCAGACTGGGCCAAATCAAAAGGTTTGTTCCATGAGGTCTTTGACACTACGACTCAACTCGATGCATACCTCGATCATTTTTGCAAAAATTTACTGTCAAGTAGCCCTGATGCACTGGTCGCCATAAAAATAATGATGTGGCATGATACAGAACACTGGGACGATCTGTTGGATCAACGCGCAGAAATCAGTGGCTCCCTTGTGATTAATGAAACGGCGCAGCAAGCCATCAAGATGGCAAGCATAGCATAATCAGAATCCTCCCAGGATCGATTGGAAATCAGTAGCCACTCCGAATCTGATTGCAAAGTCCTTGTATCTGTAATCCTGCCATGAGGTCACAAATTCAACTCTGAGAACCCGGAATATGTAATTGATGGCATACCCCACTTCTGCATATTGTTGTGATTGCGGAGTAAGTAATGTATTGAAAAGTAAATTCTCCCGAATTCCCTGCCGTCGAAAAAAATTCATTTGCGTAAGTGCAAAACGCCTGAACTGATAATTGAACAGACCATAAACATATTGATCATTTGTGCTGTATGTATAATAATCCAGCATTCGGAATGCACTGACAGGATTGATCGGTGTGCCAATCAACCTATTCCCTGGAAAGTGAATGAAATCTGCAAAGTAGGATGGCTTCTTATCACCGACAAACTTTCCTCCTGACAAGTTCATGCTCAACACACTCCCTGCACCAATGGACCATTTTGCTTCAACATTCGCTGAGAGAAGATTGAACTCATCATAATTCTCGCCCCAGCCTTTTCTGTATCTCAGGCTGAGAATAGGAGAATGTCTATAATCCTTTTGCTTTGTACCGTTCTGCACCCTGTATTCCCAAAAAGGTTTTATCCAATATGCTAAATCCGTGATGATCGCTTTATGATCATTGAATACTTCAGGATCTCCAACCAGATGAACAGGGTCATTGGAAGTGAAAAGCAAATCTTTATCATCAAAAAATACAATGTCAGTGGTATTCACCAGTCTTTGCCTGTCACTATATTCACCGCTCACATTTATTCCCATCGCGCCGGTAAGCTTTTGCTCATATCGGGCACGGATAAATTTTTCATCAAATTCCTTCAAATAATTCCTATTGGCAAATAAAGTATACAGACTGTTTGACCACAGGGACATTGGGTGGTCATAATTAAATTGCTTTACCTGGTCACCTCCATTTACCTGGAAATCCCATCCTTTACCATACAACCTGACTTTTCCTTCATAATTAAAAGCTTCACGCGAGATGGCATAGCTTCCAGACGGACCGGCTTCCCAGTTTATCTTTTGTTTCCGGGTATTCCCGATTTCGATTTCGTAGCCCCCATGAAATCCATCAACCGTACTATAATTAATGGATTGAAGAGGTGCCTTCAGTTGTAAAAACATTTTATCGCTGAGATCGTATTTACCACCGGTGATTAAATGGCTAATATTAAACTTACTCCTCTTCTTCACGTTTGCTGCAAAACCTTCATTATTTACATTGACACTGAGTGTATCGGATTTTTTTACGTCCTCCGCCTTGGGTGGCAGAGCTGCAATACTGTCCTGCCTTGCATATCCTTTTACTTCATAACCAGTCAGTGGCATGGGTCGTACAGTGTCCCAATATGCAGAATCTCTCTTATAAGCAGAGCTATCTATCACGGGCTGATTCGAATGCGAAACTACAAGAGTGTCACTGTCAGGCAGTGATTCAATTTCCTGCTTTTCATATTCCTTCATCATTTTCCTGAGCTTTTTAACACTCAGTTCTTCTCCGGATTCCAAACTGCTCAATCCATTTTCAAATGACTTGTTTCCGATTTTTTTATCAGATGCTTTTGCCTCATCTGTTTCCACTTTTGCATCCAATACTACGACGGGAACTTCAAGATCCGGATTCAATTTAATGTCGTAATCGCTCAGCTTCGCGAAATACCTGTATTCAAATGCAAACCCGAACACAGATCCGCTGACATCATAAATCTCATGCACCGGTAGCCAGACATCGGGCTTCAAAGGAGAAAATTGTTGCTGCATTTCAAATTTTATCCCCCATACATACGTCGTAAGATCTATGCTGTGGATGCTCCACTCCCGGTCCACGATATAAATAACCCCTTCAAAAACCTGATCTCCCCTGGCACGTGGCGTCACTTTTATTTTATTGATCACCTGACCTTCATCTTCAATGAAACCGAGATATTCAAATTTATAATGTAGAAATGCATCCGGTGCCAGTGGAGAAATAGCATTGACTACTTTAGGCTCATAAAAACTGCTGTACACAAATCCCATAGGACTAGTGTTATTATCATCACCGGTAGTCCGAATTGAAATCACCGTATCCTGATATTGATCAGGTCTTGTATAATGCACTTTACTGACCGATTCCTGCGTGAAAGCTACCGACGAATCAATCCCCTCTTCAGCGAGGGACTTCATAATTTTTTTTCTGAATAACCATGGCACTTTGAGAAGTCTGCCACTGCCTTTGATATACACTTTGGCAGTGTATTCATCTACCTGCATGGAATGGTACTTAGCTTTTGCAATCGCGCGTCGCATGATAGTATACGCAGGATCTTCTCCGTTGCCGGATACTATTGCTTCAGGCAGAGCTACTATTTCCTGTTGGAGATGCGCATTAAAAGTCACCATTGACCCCCCTACTATAATCGTTGTATCCAACGGAGCATATCCTAAATACAGGAATTTTAAATGATGCTTTCCGGGAGCAAGAGTGATTAAATACTCACCTTCAATATTTGAAGCGATTCCATCGTGGGTGCCTACCAGCGCGATACTGGCAAAAGGAAGAGCCTCCCCTTTCAAATCCGTCACCTTGCCTTTAATGCCCTGTGCATCAAGAATGAAGGATTGGAATATGATCCATATGCATACACTGATGCTGATGGTCCGATAGTTCGTTTGTCGCATGATCATGGACTAAAGATATCACCCTTGACTATTTTGGCTGTTCCTTTGTTACAGGATTAAATTTCTTTTAACGGTTTCACCAAAAATCCGCTAAAAATACATTTCACTTATCTTGGCCTCTGTTCTATGACGGTTTCTTTAAAATCATATAAAATTCTTGTAATCAGTGATTACCGTGAAATCAACTCTTCACGCCCTGAAGCCGAAATATTTGTGAACCTGGCAAAGAAAGGTCATGAGATCACAATCCTTTCATATCCTGATGCTACATTTTATAACACACGATTCAGATCAGTAGGCATTAAGGTGCTGGAAACACACCCAACAAAAAAAATAGCATTACCAATTATTAATTATCTCCGTCAGCTTATCATCAAGGAACAATTTGATTTCGTTCATGCATTCAATAGCCTTGGGCTGACAAATGCAGTGTGGGCTATGATTGGTCTCAATTCAAAACTCATCACATACAGGGGATATGCAGGCAATACCCATTGGTATGATCCCATGATGTTCTTAAAATATTTTCATCCGCGAGTTGATATGATTATTTGTAATAGCGAGATTACCAGGGATATTCTTGCGAAAAATATGCCCTGGGCAAAAAATAAATTAACCGTCATTCTCAAGGGCCACGATCCGGAATGGCTCAAAGATGTTATTGCGATTGATCGAAAAGGACTAGGATTTACAGAAGATGATATCCTGATTTGTTGTGTAGCGAATGTTCGGGCTTTTAAGGGAATTCCTTATCTGATTAAAGCCTTCCAAAACCTGTCAAACGAAAAGAATATTCATCTTCTGCTTATAGGAAATCGATTTGATGAAGAACCAATTCATTCGATAATTCTAAAAAGTCCTTTTGCAAAGAACATTCATGTACTTGGATACCGGGATGACAGCCTTTCTATTTTAGCATCCTGCGATGCGTGTATATTGGCTTCTACACATGGTGAAGCACTGACCAAATCTGTGATTGAAGCTATGTGTTTGGGAATACCCCCAATCATCACAGATATAAGTGGCAACAAAAATCTTGTGATCGATGGTGAATCTGGTTGGTTGGTTCCGCCTAGAGATGCTGAGTCTCTTTCGAAAGCCATTCTAGACATGTCACGAAATAAATCAGAGCGTATCAGAAGAGGAGCAAATGCAAAAGAACAGATCAGAGAAAATTTTCACACGGACAGAACTGTCATGGAATTTATTGAACTGTATGTAAAATTGAAACAAATATGAAAAGCTGATTGATCAATTACCTTACAAGTTGTCAGCTACATTTTTTACTTTCTCCAATACCTGTTCCCAGCCCGCATCACTTTGTTTCCTTGATTCTTCACTAGTGAAACCCTGTTGCCTTACTATTAGGCGCACTCCCTCATCGCCTTCGGAAAGAGTATACGTGACAATTGAATAGTTTTCCGGAACATCTTTAATTCCCGAAAATGCACTCCAATAATTATAACTAAGTATACTTTCAGGCTGGATATCCAAAATCTGCCCTTTATCTATATAAGACTGACCTTTCCATTGTCCCCGGAAAATAATGGGGCTTCCAACTATCCAATCGGAGATGACATCCGCTCCAAAAAGGTATTGTTTTATGAATTCAGGGTCAGTAATCGCCCGCCAGATATTTGCCTTGCTGGCATTTATAATGATCGATTTTTCAACACCCAACGAAATGTCCATACACTCAACATCATTCTTTGAAGAATATTCCGATCAGTGACTTTTGGCCACTTTATATCTCTTACTCACTTCTTTCCAGTTGACTACATTCCAGAAAGCAGTGATATAATCAGGCCTTCGATTTTGATAATTCAGATAATAGGCGTGTTCCCAAACGTCAAGACCAAGGATTGGCACACCTTTGATCGCGCTGACATTCATTACCGGGTTATCCTGATTAGGAGTACTGGTGACTGCAAGTTCTCCGGCAGGATCGACAATGAGCCATGCCCATCCAGACCCAAATTGGGTGGTGCCAGCCCTTGAAAAAGCTTCTTTAAATTCAGAGAAACTGCTAAAACGTGCGTCAATTTCTTTCGCAAGGTCCCCGGTAGGTTCGCCGCCTCCCGAAGGGGTCATAATGTCCCAAAACAGGTTGTGGTTATAATAGCCGCCTCCATTATTTCGCACTGCAGGGCTGTGGTTAGAAACGTGCATAAGTATTTCTTCAATCGATTTCCCTTCCAGGCTGGTTCCTTCAATAGCAGCATTAAGATTATTCGTGTATGCAGCATGATGTTTGTCATGATGTATTTCCATAGTTCGTGCATCGATGTACGGCTCAAGAGCGTCAAAATCGTAAGGTAATGGAGCTAATGTAAAGGCCATTTTAGGGTAATTTTTCTTGTGAATTTTGGAATGTAAGTATACAACTTCCATATGATTGAACCCAAAAAATCACGAAAGGTTGTGGACAAAACAAACTAGTTTAAAACATTCCTTAGCTACAAACTCTTACATTTGTAATCAATGAAATAAACCTCCTGGATTGAACCGGAAATTCAGATCATAGCGCTTTTACCATCCTCAGTTTTTAAAATTAAACTTACACACAACGTCATGAAATTTATCCCTAATCATTTATTACTATCGGCCTTTGGATTATTGATCATTATTTTGTTGTCTGGGTGCGGAGATATTATTTCTGACCTTAAACTCAATTCAAATGGTTCAGGCACATTGTCAACTACTTTTGAATTGGGCGATTTAATGAGCATGGCGAAAGGCTTCAAAGGAATGGGCGCTGACAGCACAGGATTTACTGATGATACTGTTCCGGAGCCGGTGGTGACAAAAGCAGATACTTCCAAAGATCCCATGCAAAAACTGATGGCTAAAATAACTGATCCTAATTATGACCGGAATTTTGACACCCTGATGGCGATCACCAGCATCATGCCCGATAGCGTCAAATCCAAAATAACCCAGCCGGCCCTGGCCAATAAAATTAAAGTGAGATTCGCCTCACCTGCTAAAAGCGCTAATCTCACCATAGGTATTGTAGCCGATTTTGATAACTCCCAGCAACTCAAAGAAATGATGCAGCTGATGCAGACATTAGATGAGAATCCGGATATGCTGTCAGGTGGAGGTCCTTTAGGGTTCCAGCCAAAATCTTTTATGGTATTCGATGCTGATATGAAAGCAGGCACCCTCAAAGTAGCACCGATTGATTATGGCGACATGGCTTCACAATTTGGTGCGAAGGGTGATTCTACATCAAGCAGTGAAAATTTGGGCATGTTGCAAATGATGTTTGGCAACAGTAAAATCAAATCAGTAATTCATGTTCCCGGAGAAGTGCTTTCATGCACAAATAAAGATGCAATATTGACAAAAGACAACCGCGTACTTCTAGAATATAATTTTATGGATGTCATTCAAAAGGGAAGCATCGACGGATTCACCATTCATTTTCAGCCGGGGAAATAAATTCCCTAGACTTTGGCCACGGTTTGCTTTCTTCCAAATAGCATCTGATCCATGGAAATCCTTCCTGGACCTGTAAAGAATAGGACGACATAAGGTACCAGGTATAGTAGTCCGGATTCCCTGTCTCCCAAAGTGGCATTTGGATTTATGACAAATACTGCCACGATCATGGTGATGATCAGAGGTATTAATGTCAGCCGGGTAAAAAGACCCAGTACAAGTAAAATGGAACAGACGACTTCTGCGAAAATAGTCAGACCCATGGATACCCGTCCACCCAGATGCATGAAATTGTAAAATCCATCTGCTTTTTCACTGAAAGAGTTAACCTTCATTATTCCATGGGGTACAAGTAAAACTCCTGTTCCTGCACGTAATAAAAAGAGTCCCAGATCAATAGCCCAGTTTCGGCTGAGCGGATTAAAAATTCGGTTTATAGCTGCCATAAGGATAAAGTTAACTGTAATCGGAAAATGTTGTTTAAGTCTGGCATAAATTTTGACATATTAAATAAATATTTAATATGTTTGCATTCAATTATATACCATGATATTATTTCTTTTTCTAGTACTGATACTGCTGTGCATCGGTGGTGAATATCTATCTAAAGCGTAATCTACTTTAGTTCCCCCCACCAAGCAACCCTTTTATCTCATCAAGGTGTGTGATCATATGATCCGGTCCTTTCTCGAGATGACATAATTCATCATTTGGATTGTACCAGCAGGTATGATACCCGAAAGATGCTGCTCCTTCAATATCCGCTGTAAGACTATCGCCTACCACTAACACTTCTATACCAAAAGGGCGACCGATTTCCTGATCCACATGCAGAAAATATTCCCTGTGTGGTTTTGAATGCCCGATCTCACCGGCGATGACGATTACATCAAATTTTAAATCCCAACTAATCATCTGTAGCCTGGCTCTTTGAACTTCCGTCATACCATTTGTGATGTATCCTATTTTAATCCGCCCTTTCAGCCAATCCATCATGTCCTCCGCACCCGGCATCAGATATGGCCTCCTCCCAAGCCCTCTGAGGTATTTCTTTTGCGTAGAAACCGGATCAAGATCAATCTGTCTGAAATCAAAATATCGCCTGAACCTTTCATACACAAGAGTATCCCTGTTGATCAGTCCCCGCTCATGTTCTGACCAGCACTGGATGTTAATCTTTTTGTAATCATCATACATTCCTTCACTCCACTCGATACCGTGTTCCTGTAACACTTCTGCAAGCGCTTCCTCACTCGCCTTATCAAAATCGAAGAGGGTATGATCGGCGTCAAACAATATCCATTTGTATTTATTCATGCCCTGCAAAGATACCTTACTCCTATCCTTATCTTAGCCCGATGAATATCAACACAGGCTTAATTTTTCTGTTGTCCATGACAGTCGCATGGATGCAGCACCAGGTAAGCATACCTTTGTGTGGTGCTGATATTTATCTTTCTATCAGAGGCTTTGATGATTCTCCGGTGCTTTTGTACAATATGCATGACAATGAAAATACAGCCGCGATAGCAGGGCGTATCATTGCTACCAAATATGGAGGACAATACATGGAGCTTGAACATGGCGGCGAAAGAAATATCTCATTCTATATTGATGAAGATTCGATATATATTGATCCCAACAGGATATATACAGATGCAGGCATCTGGCAGCAGTTGGCTAAAAATAAAATTACAGATACCCTTGCATTTATGGAAGTAGCCAAGTGGAGGGATTCACTCCTTTCAGTACTGAAAATTCATGAAAGGTCACTCGTGATCGCCTTGCACAACAATACCAATCAGAATTACAGTTTCTCAAGTTACCTGCCAGGCGGAGAATATGAAACCGAAGCGGACACCACTTACCAGGGAAAAATCAGGGACATGGATGATTTTTATTTTGTGACCGATCCACAAATATTTGATGTGCTTGCTAAGGGAAGATATCATGTAGTCCTGCAAGCCAATACATCGATGACGGATGATGGGAGCCTTTCTGTGTACTGTGCAATACATGGAGTTCGATACATAAATGTAGAAGCTCAGCACAATCATCTTCTCCGGCAAATCAAGATGCTAATCTTTGCTCTTCAGCATTTGGTGATCAACAGGATCTGATG
>JBDUDG010000415.1:0-3017 GCA_040003045.1 Saprospiraceae bacterium
CGCAAAATTTATGGCGAGAAATCTATATCGTTGGTTTGTGTATTACAATATTGATGCTGATGTTGAATCAACAGTGATAGAGCCAATGGCAGATATATTGCGGCAGAATAATTATGAGATACAACCAGCTCTCACTGCATTACTGAAAAGCGAACATTTCTATCATGACAATGCAATCGGTGCCATGATCAAGAGTCCGGTTGATTTTACGATGTCTACCATCAAACCATTTGTCATCACAACAAATCTTAATCTAAATCAAACTTATCAGCTTTGGTTTTCGCTGCATACTGTGAACACTACTATGCAACAGGATGTATTTACACCTCCTGATGTGGCAGGATGGAAAGCGTATTACCAGGACCCCGTATTCTATCGCTATTGGATCAATAGTGTAACACTTACAACACGACGAGCGCTGACTGATGGCATGGCGACAAGTATGAATGCATTTTTTAACAAACCTTATGGTATCGATGTCATCAGGGTGGTGGATGGAATACCTAATTCTCAGGACCCTGTTGTTATGATTCAGGCACTGATTGATCTTCTGTTGCCTTATCAATTAACACAAGCGCAACTTGATTATCTCAAAGATGTGTTGATTCCTGGTTTGCCTGATTTTGAATGGACAGTGGAATATGGCGCTTATCTCAATGATCCTACAAATACTATCATCCGTATGGGAGTGGAAAACCGTCTCAAAGCTCTTTTCACAGCGCTACTAGGATTAGCTGAATTTGAATTACAATAACAGCCCTGGCTTCGGCCATTAAAAATAAAATCTATGAAAAGGAGAAATTTTTTACGCACAGGAGCTCTTACTACGGTACCGGTATTACTGAATGGAATGAAATTAAATGCTGTTCCATTTCCATTTATTAATGGACAGGGACCGGAAAATGACAGGGTGCTTGTTTTGGTACAAATGAGTGGAGGAAATGATGGTCTCAATTGCGTGATACCTGTTGATCAATACAGTGCTTTAAGTTCGCTTCGGTCCAATATCCTGATTCCAGAGTCAAAAGTACTTACACTCGAAACCAACCTGGGCCTGCATCCTGCCATGATCGCAATGCAGCAATTATACCAGGAGGGCAAAATGGGCATAGTACAGGGTGTCTCTTATCCTAACCAGGATCGCTCACATTTCCGATCCACAGATATCTGGACTTCCGGATCTTCTGCCACCGAATACTTATCGACAGGATGGTTAGGAAGATATTTTTACGGTCAGCATCCTGATTACCCTCAAGGCTATCCTAATTCAGAATATGAGTCTCCATTTGCGCTCACGATGGGATCACTTGTTTCTGAAACATGCCAGGGGCCATTGACCAATTTTTCACTTGCACTGAATGATCCGTTTGCGCTGAAGCCAATTGACGGAGGAGAAACCGGTGGCTTTCCGGATAACAATTATGGAAAGGAATTGCGGTTCCTTGTAGATGCAATAGCGCAAACCAATGCATATGCAGATGTAATTGTGAATGCTGCTGACGCTGGTGCCAATCACGTTGATTATCCAACAACAAATCGTCTTGCCGGGCAATTAAAAAATGTTGCTTTACTGATATCCGGTGGATTGAAAACGAAAGTTTATATCGTTTCTCTTGGAGGATTCGATACACATTCTGGCCAGACAGATGATGATACTACGCAGGGCAATCATGCTGATTTATTAGGACAATTATCTGAAGCGATAGGTTTATTCCAGCAAGATCTCAAACTCGCGGGGCTGGATGAAAATGTGATCACCATGACTTTTTCAGAATTTGGAAGACAGATTAGATCAAATGATAGTACCGGAACAGATCATGGTACTGCTGCGCCACTGATGCTTTTTGGTCCATGTGTGAAGCCTGCAATACTTGGTGACAATGCACAGATTGATACTGCTTCTGATCCACAGGAAGGCGTAGCATTGCAATATGATTTTAGATCAGTGTATGGTACTGTTTTAAAAGACTGGCTTGGCCTGAGTGAAACTGAAGTGAAAGCTATACTTAGTCCGGATATACAATTCCTGCCGATTATTGAAGGCTGCACCATATTTACAGCGATCCAAAATGAAGTATTTAAAGATGTCCATTTCAATATATATCCGAATCCTGCGTCAAGCAATACTACTTTGGAATGGATATCAAATGGATCACCTTGGTCAGCTACAATGTTGGATAAGTGGGGTCATGAGATCAGGACGTGGTCAGGATCCAAAGGGTCAAATAACCTGGTGTCACAGAAAGTAAGTTTACCCATTGTACCTGCCGGACACTATTTCATACAGCTAAGACAGGGAAATCAAAGTGTCACTAAAGGTATTGTGGTAAATTAATCGAAGAGCACCTTCCTGTAACTCTCATTGCAACTCATCATATCTTTTCTCAGGCGATGACCAGATTCACTATGAGTACAAAATGAGTTTTTATTCTCTTATTTAAAAACCAAAGATTTAGCCTGAACTTGTCGTCGGACCAGTTTAATATTATTGGCTAAATTTGGTGATCAGTTCACACAATCCGAAATCTAAATGAATAAGAGAAGGGATTTTTTACGCCTGTCGGGTTTGGCTAGTGCAGCCACACTCATTCCATTTACAAAATCAGCTTCTGCAAAATCTAATTCTATGATTTTCGGAGGAGCCTGTACATTAATTCCTTCTGAAACTGCAGGACCATATCCACTTGATTTGCATAATAATCAGGCCATGTTTCGGTCAGATATTCGCGAGACCCAGGAAGGCATCATTTTCAATCAAAAAATAAAGATCATTGGTAGCAACAATTGTCTCCCGATGCCAAATTGCAGAGTAGATGTCTGGCATTGCAGTGCTCATGGATACTACAGCGGTTACATCACCAATGCACACCAGGGTACACAAAATCATGTCGGAGAAACTTTTCTCAGAGGTATCCAGATGACAGATGCTAATGGTGAGGTCGATTTCGTCACTATTTTCCCGGGTTGGTATCCCGGAAGAATTGTTCATATCCATTTTCAGATTTTTATCAGCTCGG
>JBDUDG010000416.1:0-3009 GCA_040003045.1 Saprospiraceae bacterium
GCCATATCTCCCTGACCATTTGACATTTCTTTCACCAGGATCTCAATCACTTCACGGCCAAAATCTTTTGTATCATCGTTTGCCCGTGCAAGACTATATGCTTCATCTATAAACAAAACACCTCCCCTGGCTTTCTCTATTGCATCTTTAGTTTTAGGGGCTGTTTGCCCGATGTATTCCCCGACCAGGTCTACCCTATCCACCTGGTGGACATGTCCTTTGGTCAGCAGACCCATATTTTTATAGAGCTTACCCATCATGCCCGCCACTGTTGTTTTACCGGTACCGGGATTGCCTACAAAAACGGAATGAATATTTATGTCCTGTTTTTCTGAAAAGCCATTTTCTTTCCGGAGCTGAAGAAACTGAAGATATTGTGCATGTTCGTATACCTGCTTTTTAATTTCCAGCAGACCGATCATGGCATTGAGATCTATCATCACTTCCTCAAGGCTCTGAACCGAGGTTTCCTCAATAGTAAATTTAGCAGGACGATAATCCGGTAAAAGGACCTGGCTATTTCCTTCTTTAAAATCTTCGCCAACTTCAAAAGGCACTACAGCTACAAGCTTGTCCATAAAAACAATCTCGGCTGTATACTTCCCCTTCCGCCACGATCCTTTTACGTTAGAACCCCATCCTGCAGTCACTTTCACTTTTTCATCACCCTTCTTTATCGTTTGGAGCCTCGTGACTTGTCCTTTTAATTCTCTTGCTTCATTGTAAAATTTTGTAAAAAGTTCGCATTGCCAGGCATCCTGTGTCTGGAGATTTTGAAAGATGACTTCAGAGTAGATATATCTTGTTTCGGCGCTGCTAAAGGCAACGTAATAGTGACGATCATCTTCGCCAACATCATCATATTGTCCTTCATATAGGCGAAGAGATTGTAGAGAAAGATATTTGGGTTGACCGTTAAAACTGGTATCACTTTCTTCAACATAAAAATATTTGGAACCTACTTTTTCATTGTCAATAAATGCTTCCCAGCAATAGGCGCCTTTCTTCCAGAATGATCCTTCCTTTTTATTACCCCACCCTTCCCGGATATAGACCACGCTATCATATTTGCTCACATTTCTCCGGATCTGCAGGCGACATAATTCCTTCCCGGCGCGCTTCATCGAAAGACAACGGAGGGTCACTTCCACGTCCCAACTCTCTATGTCAAAGTGCTTATTGAAAAATGAAAGTTCAGCATACACGTATGAAGCTTCAAGCCGGTCATATACCTGCCTGTATTTTTTCTTGTTGTCTGCGAGCCATTCAGTTGAAGCGTAAACCTTGAGTTCTTTGAATTTATAAGTTTTCGCGTCGGGCTGTTGCTGTGTATTTTCTTCCATATACTTTCTAAATATAGGCTATTCAACGAATTTTCCAAAATATAGTCCATAAAGAAAGAATTATATTGCCTCGCATGGTTTATAAAATTCTCAGCATCATTCGTTGGCCAAACCTCATTATGCTTGCAGGGATACAATCATTGATTTATTTTCGATTGTTAGATTCACAGCTGACAACCCTGACTTTACCGGTGTTTTTTGGGCTTTCCTTGATTACGATTCTCCTTGCTGCAGGAGGTTATGTGATAAATGATTTTTACGATTGGGAAATAGACCGGATCAATAAGCCAAATCGCATGGTGGCAAAAGATTTGCTTACATTGAATAAGGTAAAATTGATCTACTTCTTCCTCATTGGGATTGGAGCATTACTTAGTATCAGTATTGCTTTAGAACTTGATCTGATTAAGTATGTTTTTATCTACCCTTTGTCGGTGGCTGGCTTATGGTTATATTCCTATAAGTTAAAATGCACACCGGTCATCGGTAATTTATGGGTCTCCTTATTTTGCGCCGGAGTGGTATTTATCATCATTCTGCCTGATCTCATATTGAAGCATTTAGTGTTTATCCGAGTTGAAATATGGTATTATATTTCATTTGCCTTTCTCTCAACATGGTATCGTGAAGTGGTTAAAGACATTGAAGATGAAAGCGGAGACAGCGCAATAGGTTGCAGAACTTTTGTCGTTAGATTTGGTGTGAGAGCAGGGAAAATTATGGCTTTGATTTTAAGCATTCTTTTATTGGCAGCTTTGTTTTTTTGGGAAATAACTCAGGAAAATCTGCTGACTAGAATTGCATTGATCATCATTCTATTGCTCACTCTCCTTTCTCTCGCTTTTGTTTTGAAGGCGCAGGTTCCATTGCAGTATCATCGTGCCTCAAATGTGATTAAATTAGTGATGGCGATCGGCACCATTATCTTGCTTTTACCAAAATAAATATTTTACTATTATTTACACTGAATATAAAATTGTATGCCTTTTCAATTAAGAAATCTGCAAGAGTATAGAGAGGCCTATCAAAAAAGTATTGATTCTTCTGAATCATTTTGGGCAGAGATCGCTTCTGAATTTGTCTGGGAGAAAAAATGGGACAAAGTCCTGGAATACGACTTCCAAATAGCAGATACCAAATGGTTCATCGGTGGCAAAGTAAATATTACCGTCAATTGCCTTGATCGTCATCTTGATTCTAAAGGTGATCAGGTTGCACTTTTATGGGAGCCAAATGAACCCGGGAATGAATCCAGATCATATACCTACACACAACTTTTCGAGGAAGTATGCAGAGTTGCAAATGGATTGAAATCAATTGGCGTCACCAAAGGAGATCGCATTTGTTTTTACATGCCCATGGTGCCTGAATTGGCATTAGGCATACTGGCTTGCGCCAGGATTGGGGCCATACACAATGTCGTCTTTGCCGGCTTTTCTGCTCAGGCACTGTCGGACAGGATCAAAGATTCTGGATGTCGTGTAATATTGTGTGCAGACTATAATTCAAGAGGACCAAAAATGTCAGCTTTAAAAATGATTGTGGATGAAGCGATTGCAATGGATTGCAAAAGTGTTGAAAAGGTAATTGTTCTAAGAAATACAGGAGGTGGTGTTTCGTGGATAAATGATCGTGATCTTTGGTGGGAAGAACTTGTAAAAGATCA
>JBDUDG010000093.1:0-10078 GCA_040003045.1 Saprospiraceae bacterium
TTGCAGCTGTTGTCGGAGTTGATCCTCCATCCCATGCATAAGTTCCTCCCCCTGTAGCTGTGACACTTATCGATGTAGTAGTACAAGTCAATACTGTACTTCCGGTATTATTTGTAATTCCTGCTGTTGGTGGTGTTATATCTTGTGTAATGGTGACGCTGGCTGTGCTTGTGCATCCATTTGATCCGGTTACAGTCACCATATAAGTTCCTGGTGTGCTGAAACTATTTGCAGCTGTTGTCGGAGTTGATCCTCCATCCCATGCATAAGTTCCTCCCCCTGTGGCTGTGACACTTATCGATGTAGTACTACAAGTCAATACTGTACTTCCAGTATTATTTGTAATTCCTGCTGTTGGTGGTGTTATATCTTGTGCAATGGTGACGCTGGCTGTGCTTGTGCATCCATTTGATCCGGTTACAGTCACCGTATAAGTTCCTGGTGTGCTGAAACTATTTGCAGCTGTTGTCGGAGTTGATCCACCATCCCATGAATAACTTACTCCGCCTGTAGCTGTGACACTTATCGATGTAGTAGTACAAGTCAATATTGTCGAGCCAGTATTATTAGTTATTCCGGCAGTTGGAGGTGTTGTATTCGAAGTGATTGTAATACTAGAGGTATTTGTACAGCTATTGGCATCTGTTACGGTTACAGTGTAGGTGCCAACAGTGCTAAAGCTATTTGCAGCAGTTGATGGCGTTGCGCCACCACTCCACGAATAACTTGTTCCACCGGTTGCAGTAACACTAATAGATGTTGTGGAACATGTTAAAATAGTTGTACCTGTATTATTGGTGATGCTAACAGTTGGTGGTGTACACGCTGCCGATACCGGTGCAAATGCAATACCTCTGAAAATAAAATTTGTTGTAGCGGTTGCAAGAGTGGAAGCAAGTGATCCAGATCCAGTATCAGTAATTTTAAAAACCCGGTTAAGTGTTGTCTCAGAAGATGTACCATATATGATTGGATTTGCGCCTGAAAAATCTACAGTTAAGCCTCTTGCACCAACGCTCGCTACACCTGTTCCAAGTGTATAAGCTAATGTCCATGTGCCTCCAGACCATCCTGTAGTAGCAGAAAAAACACCTGAATAAGTCCATTTTTGAATACCCCCCGCTGCAGAGGCTCTATCATCTGCAACATAACACGTCAAAGCATTTGGGCTAAAAGCAACCCCATAAGGTGATGAACCTGTTCCAGTTGCAATAATTAAAGTTGCAGATGCAGAAGTTGTAGGTAAGGTATTAAATGTTCCTAAAAAATAAATCCCTAATGTTCCTGAACCTGTACTATAACACAAGGTATTATTAAAAATATTTAATACTCTTGTATTTGTTGACCCAATTGTTGTAGCAGTAGTTGCGATTCCTGTTGTAATATCAGAACTAGTATAAACAACTCCAATACCTCCAGATAACCAGTAACCAGAACCATTTGAAACAACTGAACGATAGTTATTACCAGTTAAAGTATTGAAAGTTCCATTAGCCTGGATAGTTCCAGCTGGTATTGCCTTACCAATAGTTCTTCCAAAAGTTGCGGATGCTGAGCCAGCAATCGAAGCTTGACCATTTGGCGCATTGTATCCAGGGACAACAATGAATGCCTTATCTACAGACAAACTTAGATATCCATTAGAAGTTGCTGTCCCACTTTCAACTAAGTTATAAGGCGAGTTTGTAGGGGTTCCAGTAGACCCAAAAAAAGCAGTGCCTGTTTGCGTAGTACCACTAGTAGTAAATTGTAAAAGTTTAACTGTAGTTGCAGCGGCTGTAAGGGCTGTCGAACCATCTCCTACCTGATTAACAACTAAGTTGCCAGCCGTAAATTGCCCCCAACTCACTCCCCCACTCATCATCATCACCACAAACAACGAAACGCACATCATCCATTTCGGAAATGCACCTTTCATTTTTTTTAATTGAGAATTTCCGATCGTGGTGTGAGCCTGCATCGGATGATGGCTCTGAATGCTGAGCGAAGCTGAGGATAAATTGTTTTTCATATCAGATTTTATTCTTTGGAAGTTCATTGTCTTTTTTGGGTGCTGAGGTATATGCATAGCATTAGTATTTGCCCGGAGGCATTACGATTTTATTTTAAAAGTTAATGAAGTTGTACAGGGGATGAAATTGGAAAATGTAGTTATGATTTCATTTTCCTCATTTCCTGCAGTTCTTGTTTTTCGGGCTCAAAGAGAGGGAAAAGAATCTGCACTTCCTATCGATTTTTGAGAATTAACTGCGATTTTACCGTGGTGACTTTTGGTTGTTCTTCGCCTTACAAATTGCATCCATACTTTACGTGCAGATACACTTTTCCCTAAGTAGGGGGCCGGGAGACAATCGGTGTGAGATGTGAGATGGGAGATGGGAGATGTGAGATGTGAGATGTGAGATGTGAGATGCGATGTGAGATGGGAGATGTGAGATGTGAGATGTGAGATGTGAGATGTGAGATGCAAATACTCAGACTAATCTCGAACAAGCGCTAAAGATGAAGTTTAGCACAAGGATGCTGCAATTCGACTAATCTTCCGCTTTGATGCAAAATTCTTTTTCAGAAATTCATCCCAGTTTATTACTGATGCTGACGGTGTGCTACTGATAAAGGAAAAAATAGTGTAAAGAAAGATGTGAATCCTCAGGGAGAAGGGGGCTCAGAAACATTGGGCAAAGGACCAGATATTGGGAATGCAGTATTCTTTATAAGTGATTTTAATGCAGTGATCGGGAGGATAAACTCATTGACAGGGTAACCTCTTGTTTTCTCATAAATTATTCCTCTTGAGGTTCCAAACGTTATATTGAGTAATTGCCCCAACACACCTAAATCCAATACATAGTTATTATTTACTTCCTTAACGAAACTTTTCAGGTTAATGACTTTATAAAAAAAGTTTATATCGCAATGAACAAGTATTTTTTGCTTAGAAATCTCCTGCTCATTATGGTGAAGAATGTATCTAATGTGAATTAAGCAATTCGTCATGTCTGTCTCAAAATCAAATTTAAAATCATACCCATATTCAAGCCCTAAGTCATGTTCCATTATCACTTCAAGAGGATATCCGATTCTAAAATTAGAGATCAGTATATTCTCCAACCTGTAATTAAACTCTTTCTGTATATCCGGTAAATCCATTTTGATAAGTTGCTTTTTGTATTGAAATATTCTCTCGTATTTCTACTTTGGGCTCGAAATTATCCTCAACTCTATTATGGGCTTTGTAAATGTCAATCGGTATCAATTCAAGTTTTTCATATTCTTTTACGTCAGCAGCTATGTATTCCTTCATTTCTACTTTCTGCAGTCCTGTTACAGCAACCCCAATACTCTTGTAGAGCCGGATTAACCTGGATAGCTTGTGATCGAAATCTCCATTAAGTATCTGGCTGACATATCCTTTTGTTACATTAAGTTCCTTTGCAAAATCAGTTTGCGTCATGCTATTTCGCTCCAGGTATTGCTTTATATCATTGTACAGATCGAATTGAATATTGCCAACCAAATATTCTTCGCTGGTTAATAATTCTTCTCTGGTTATTCTGCTCATTTTTCTGCTTTTTTAAACTGCGACAAGTATTCTTGTATTTGTTCTTCGGTTTCGATCACTACTATTTCATAAGGCAATGACACAGCAATTCTAATAGCCTCTTTAATATCCTTGCTTTGTTTAGTTTTTTGAAAGCTGCCTAACAGGATTACTTTTACATATGGCTCTCTCTTATAAAAATATACTCGTATAGATTGATGTTTTACTTCCTGAAGACCGTCCAGGTCATCAATTTTGTGCCATTTATCCCCAGGTGGAAATTTCCCATCAGCCAGGTATTTCATTGTCTGATAGGTTCTTTTTAAATGTGACAAGTCCTGAGTCGTTAACGTATTTTTTCAAAATCATTAAAGGGACAAACGCCATCAATGTATAGCTCATAGAAATCCTGAAAACTTCCACAAAGAGCTTCAACCTTCTTAATGGCAAATTTAGGCATAAAGTTTAGTTTGAGCTAAACTTTTTAATTAAATACTGGTTATTTAGGCCGATTTTTTAATAATTAACCGTAAACTATAGAAAAGAAAGGATATTAGGTATGAATTAAGTATGTGGACAAATCCTAATCCATCACCACAATCTTCTCCACATGATGATTCGTACCATCCTCCACCAATAAAGAATATATACCCGGTCGCAGATCCGAAACCTGTATCGTTTCAAATCCTTCACCAGGTTCAATTTTCTTTTGATACACCAGACGGCCGGTAAGATCGAATAGCGACATCAGGCCCATTCCTGCAGCAGCATGTATACTGACATTCAACTCATCCGAAGCCGGATTAGGCCATGCCTGTACTCGAAATGTATTGGATGTAAATGACACCGATGCTATCGAGGAATACGAAGAGCGGTCATCATAATCCACCTGCATGATCCTGTAAAGATTTTTACCTGCTGATGCATTCCTGTCAATAAATTCATACGCATTGATAGCCTTTGCATTTGATACAGCATCTACTCTTCCAATGACCTGGAATGTGTGTCCAAAATCTGTAGATCGTTGTATTTCGAAGTATGCATTATTTAGTTCATCCGTTGTCGTCCAACTTAATGCACTCATCAGTTCACCATACTTTACAGCATGAAAAGAAAGCCAGGTGAGCGGAAGCAAACCGCAGATGTTATTTCTATTGATCGTAAGTGGCGTGTATGCAGGGAATTCAGAAACAAAACCTCCACCAGTTACATTTATGCTGGTCGTAAGATCCGTGAATACATCTTCCGTGATCGTGATCGATTGTCCGGCCGGTATTGTAAAACAAACCTGGTGTAAGATGACAGGCACATTTTGTACAATAGGGACATTCGGACCATTCGCCGAACTGTTAAACAATATCATACCTAACGCTGCACACATATTATTGACTGCACTGGCACCTGGCGACATCACACATGATCGGTTACTGGTGTCGATGAGGGGACTCCCACTCGTCGTACAGTTGCTAAGAAATCCTGTCGTATAGCTGGTCAGATCACCTGTATGATTCGGAACATACCGCAGTGCGTAGCAAATCACATTGTTGTCACAATCCGAATGGCTCACGCATGTTCCATTCACTTCATGATTGTCATTGAGGAGCACCCACTCCATCGATGGAGCTGCCAGACATCCCACGATCCTGATCATGATGGGTATCGGAGCACTCTGACATGTCGTCGTTGAATTTCTTACTATAAGATTCGCTGTATACGTAAAAGAAGGCGCGCCTGCAGGAATCACCAATGGTATCGGTGAGGCAGGAAGAGCTGCATTTGTAATATCCACAAATCCAATTGAATTGGCTCCAGAACTATAATCGATGCTGTATTGATTAGCACCATTCATCAATCCACTGTATGGCAATGTACCCGAAATATTACCCTGGCAAACATCAGGCACTGTACCGGGAACAATTGAAGGCAGACCATTGACAGTAATCGTATAGCTGCATGAGCCTGTACATCCAGTTCCATTATTATAGTTATACGATATGTTGTGCATCCCAGTCCCGGCAGATGCCGGATTGAATACACCACCACTTACACCTGGTCCGCTATATACTCCGCCGGCAGGACTTCCTCCGGTGAGGACAAATGGATTAGTATTGATACAGACACTCGAATTACCGGGGCATGTTACAGAAGGACATGCTTTGAGACTGAATGAATCAATGGCTAAGCCATCATCTGCACCTGTCGCATCAAGATCATTCCAGCGCAACCAGAATGTAGCCCCGTTTGATATAGATAAATTTGAGATGGAAGAATTGACAACTGTAAAATTAGGGAGCACATTTCCATTTAGCGCTCCTACAGTCGGACCAACTACAGGTGCTGTAAAATCAAGTGCATTGACATCCGTCCATGTGCCTGTCGTTAAGCTTGTTGCGTTAGTACTATATTGAAAATCAAGTTGATCAACGCGATTCACTGCACCTAATCTCCATTGTTCACCTTTGTAGGAGATGCTAAGTGTGCTGATGATGGCACCTGCATTATTTGTAAAGCTTGCACCTAATGTTGGAATGAGAGTACCTGATCGCAATCCGCCAAATGCTCGCTCTGTTGAAGATGTTGCACCATAGCTCCATGTGTCGCCAGTATTCAGTGACCCTGTCCCGGCTGTATAGGTGGTATTGGCATTTGTTCCTGCTTCGCTTAATGCCCATCCGGCAGGCAATGTACTGCTGGTTCCTGTAAATGCAAGTGTATTGAAGTCCTCAGTCAATGCAGTTCCGAAAGAAGAAATAGAAATCTGTGCTGAAGTGTATGTTGAAAAACCAGAGCAAAAGAAGAAAAGGAGAACATAAAATATAGGGTGAAGTACTTTTTTGGGGGTCATACTTTCTTTTTTTATTTCATTAGTACTCTATATATAAATGCTTTCATGCCTGCTTCAACTATACAGGGAGATGATACAGGTGAATAACATCAACATTTCATCCGCAATAATCCCGAATGTAATCAGGGACAAAGGATCAATCAACCGATAGTGTATGTATAGCTGGGATTCTTTCCATTTGAGTTTTTATTTGCAAACTCTTCTTTATGGACAGGGTGTTAATTCATTCGGGGCGTAAAAGTATTCCCACTTGAATGAAATAGTCTCATTCGCTGGTCAATTATTTGTAAAGTTTTGCGCGGACATTTAACACAACTTTGTTAGAATGAAATTATCTTAAAGCCTTTGCAATTTTGAACTAAACAAAAGAAAATAAATACGAGATAGGTGAGGTTATGGTTTAAATTGAAATATTAATAATAAATTGAAAGAGAAAAAGTGAAAACAATTCCCTCGTCCCCGGGGCAGGGGCAGAATAACAGTCTGATTTTTATTATTCTATCACCACTATTTTTTCAATGTAACGATCCGTACCATCATCTACTACAAGTGAATAGATGCCGGGCTTACTATTTGAAAGGACCAAACTCATGATATCATCGCTCCCTTCAAATTTTTCGCTGAGAACTACCCTGCCGGTGACATCAAGCAATGTGATTTTTCCGGGTCCTGCAGCAGAAATAATCTGAACATGCAATTCATCTTTTGCCGGATTGGGCCAAGTCTTTACAAATAATTTCTTCGAAGAAAAAGACAAGGTGTTGATTGGAGAGTAAGAGGATTGTCCATCGTAATCTACCTGCATGATCCTGTACATATTTTTTCCTAATGAAGGCTTATGGTCTACATATTCATATGAATTGACTGTTCCAGGTTGTATTGCTGCCTCTATTCTTTCTATGGTGAGGAAGGAGTAACCCTCATCGACTGATCGCTGCACTTCGAAATAGGCATTATTGATTTCTTCAGTAGTAGTCCACTTCAATTGAGACATGAAGTCAGCATATCGCGTGCTCCTGAAAGATAACCAGCTCAGCGGTAATGCACCACAAAGATTATCGCACGCTTTCAACCGGAATGAGTCCACTGCCAATCCATCATCTGCGCCTGTTGCATCAAGATCATTCCAGCGAAGCCAAAATGAACTGCCATCCGCAATAGAAAGTCCCGTGATCAAGGCGCTGATAAAAATTGAATTTAATGAGCTGTTGCCACTCAATGCTCCGGTAGTTGGTCCTGTGTTCGGAGCTGTGAAATCAAGTGTATTCACGTCAGCCCATGTACCTGTAGTGAGGCTGGTAGCATCCGTGCTATATTGAAAATCCAATCGGTCGACGCGGTTCACTGCCCCCAATCGCCATTGCTCACCTCGGTAAGCGATAGCTAGCGTGCTGATCAGGGCCCCTGTATTATTTATAAAGTTTACACCGATGGTAGGTATGAGGTTGCCGGAACGTAAACCACCGAAAGCTCTTTCTGAATTACCTGTGGCGCCGAAGCTATATGTGTCTCCTGCATTAGATGAGCCTGTGCCAGCAGTGTAGGTGGTATTGGCATTTGCTCCCGACTCACTTAATACCCATCCGGCAGGTAATGTACTGCTTGTACCAGAAATTGCAAGCGTATTGAAATCTTCTGCATAGACAACACCTACAGTTGTGATTGAAACCTGCGCTGACAGCCTGGTGCTGAATAAGATAGCTATAGTCAAAAGAAGAAGGAAAAAGGATTTGTGTTGTAGTTTGGGGGCCATAATTGAAAAATTATTTTCATTAGTTCTGTTCAATAAACTGGTCCTTCGTTGCGACGAGGTTTGTTTTGCAAAACAATCAACAGGCAAGCTGTAAAAATGTTTGGCACCGGTGCCATCCCGAACCAGGGTAAATATGCAACCGCGAAAATATGCTGATAAAATGGAATAGTGGGTCAAATGATTGTAAAGCCGGTTTGTTGCTGTGTTGCTTGCCCCTTTATTTTGCAATGCGAAATTCGGTTCGCGGCAAAATAGTTCTCCTGTTTTTCTTCACTGGCGTGTACGAAAATCCTGGAGGGTGATATTTAGCCTTCTGTGTATAACGGTTCTCGCAGAGAAAAAGTAATTAATTTTTTATTTCCACCGTCCCCACAATTGTTGCACCTGCAGGCGGAAGAACAGTCATCGCTTTTGGCTGACCATTTTCAAAATTATGTTTCAACATCACGTTTTCAAGCGTGAGATTTCCTTCAGCACATATAGCCCCGCCATTGGTAGTCCAGCTTCCGTCTTTCAGCATCATGTTTTTAACATTGAGACTCTTTCCTACTGTCACATGGAATACTCTTGATGTCAGGTTTCCGGAAACGGTCAGATGCAGCATTCCTAGTCCTGCAAGTGTGAGATTCTTATTGATCAGGATTTCACCTGACGTAAGTGTGATCGTCTGATCCATTAATGCAGGATCAAAATTGATTGTCGATCCTTCAGGCACGCAAGCGATCACACTTCGCAGTGAACCCGGGCCACTATCATTTGTATTAGTCACAAAATTTGAATAAACATTTATGGTCTGCACCTGGTTAGCTGCAGCATTACCGCAAGCATCGACGAGGCTCCACGTACGTGTGATAATCTTGCTGCATTCGCATGCACCGTCGACAATATTGTCAGTGAATGTTGCATTAAGACCTGAAGCACAATTATCCGCCTCGTTCGTAACATCACCTGTAAATGCCACACCCGAATTGTATACACACGGAGATGAAGTAAAGATAGTGACGTTAGCCGGCCTGGTAAATGTTGGCGGAGTTACATCTCCACCTGTGATCACCATCTGCTGGCTTTGTAATGAATTGCCGCATTGATCTTCTACTCTGAAGGTGTAAACAATTCCCCAACTACAATCCGTACCTGCTACTTGTGTACCGGTAAGTACTGCAATAACCGGACTTCCGCAATTATCTGAATACCCTGCAAGCGCTGTAGATGCATTGAAAGGATATGTTGCAGCAGCTGTGGATTTGCAACCAGGGTTACCTACGGAAGGCACTGGAGGTGTGCCGGTCGGTGCAGTCTGATCATTACCGGTATAGGTTATTTTTCGATTCGTCAATGCATTCCCGCAGGCATCTGTTACTTTAAAAGTATAAGTGAGTATCCACAAACAATTGTCACCTATCAGCAATGTGCCTGTGAGCGTCGCTGTAAGATTTGTTGTGCAATTGTCCGTGTAATATGGCAGCACAGCAGACGTTATAAATGGGAATGTAGCGAGGGCGCCTCCTATGCAAATATTATTTCCTGTTGATCCTTGTATTGATGCAGGCCCTGTCGGCGGTGTAGAGTCGACTATAGTAATCATGCACATGGCAGAGCTTGAATTACCACAAGCATCTGCTACCCTGTAAGTCCTTGTGATTGCAATCGGACATATTCCTGAAGAAACATCGGTGCTGGTGACAATCAAAGAAGCATCTGGCGAACAAGCATCTGTAATAGCTACACCCAAAGCTTCAAGTGCGGCAACAGTTGTAACAGGAGGAGGTGTTGATGCAAGTGAACATCCTTGTACAAAACTTGGGAATATACCACCTGTGATGACTGGCGCTGTAAGATCTGCAACAGTGATAAATTGTGTTGCTGTTGATGTATTTCCACAAATATCAGTTGCTGTCCATGTCCTGCTATACAAGTAAGCTCCGGGACATCCTCCTGC
>JBDUDG010000094.1:0-10051 GCA_040003045.1 Saprospiraceae bacterium
TTTATTTCATAAAGGATCCGCATCTGATACTTATATCGATGATAGGTGTGGGCGTAGCATGGGCATCTATACTTTCTGTTCCTTATGCGATGCTGGCAGGTTCGTTGCCTTCGCATAAAATGGGATATTATATGGGCGTGTTTAATTTTTTTATTGTGATTCCACAGATAGTTGCAGCGGCACTTCTTGGGTTTTTTGTAAAATCTTTTTTTGGTGGGGAGCCGATTTATGCTGTTATGCTTGGGGGAGGTTCGATGATTTTGGCCGGTATCATGTGTCTCAGAGTGACGGATGTGGATGATTATATGGGGATAAAAACCAAGTGAGATATGAGATGTGAGATATAATATCTTAATTTCCGATCGCTTTCATAAACTCATCCTTTTTTCTCCGGGCTACATCAAGTGTTTTGCCATTACTCATCAATACCTGTCCACCTTCACCCTTTAGATATTTTCGCAAGTGATTTTTATTAATGATGAAAGAATGATGGATGCGGATAAATACCGTGGATGGTAATAATTCTTCAAAATCTTTTAGTGTTTTTGAGACAAATATTCTTCCGCCGCTGTGAAGATAAATCGATGTATAATTGCTTTCCGCTTCGAGGTAAATAATATCATCCATTTGCACAAATTGAAGTCCTTCCTGTGAAGGAATGGCTATCCTGTTATTTTGAGTCTTTTCATTCATCAAATTGTAAAGAAGTGTCTCGATTCGTTGATTCGGTATTTTATCTTGTCTTCGTTCACTTGCTTTTTCTACTGCGTCCTGGAGAGTCTTAATTTCGATAGGCTTAACCAGGTAATCCAAAGCGCTGAACCTGATAGCCTGAATAGCATAGTGATCGTATGCAGTTGTAAAAATGAGTTCAAAATTCCGTTGCTTCAATTGCTGGAGCATTACGAATCCATTCATACGGGGCATTTCTACATCAAGAAACACGATATCCGGTTTTTCAGCCTCAATAGCGATTATTCCTTCATCCCCGTTTTCACATTCCTGCACAATCAGGACTTCAGGACAACAGGTTGCGAGTTTTTGGCGCAGTGCATTGCGGCTGTTGCTTTCATCATCTATTATTACTGCAGTTAAATTTTGCATCAGGTGGTTGGATGAGTAGTAAGCCAAACCTCTACTTTGGTTCCGTCAGGGTTTCCCTGTATATCATAGAGGTCAGATATTTTGATGGTGTTGTTTTCATTTTTATTAAATAAATGAATACGTTCACTGGTAATCTGCAAACCCAAAGACTTTCGAGATATATGATTCAATTTTTTATACTCACCTGCCTTTAGACGCCCTACACCATTGTCAGTAATCGTATACTTAATAAAATGATCTTCAAGTTTCACTTCGATATCAAGTTTTTTATCTCTCCCAATTTTATTGAGCAATCCGTGATGAATGGCATTCTCAACAAATGGTTGTATGGTCATCGGCGGAACTTTATAATCGCCGTTTTGGATCTGTGGGTCAATGTTTATCAGATAATTTATTTTATTATCCCAACGGAGTGATTCCATTTCGAGATAAAGCTTGAGCGCATCCAGATCTTTCCAGCAAGGGATAGAATTGGCTTTTGAATTTTCCAGTATAGCCCGGATGAGTTGGGCAAATTTAGCGAGATAATCAGTGGCTTTCGTTTTCTGGTCAGTTTGGATTAAGTTGTCAATTGAGTTTAAACAATTGAAAATAAAATGCGGATTCATTTGTGCACGCAATGCCATCATTTCAGTTTGCGAAACCCGGTGTCTTAATTCGGAATGCTTGCGAATATTTTGTATCCTCTTTTTTACAACCATGTAAATGGCAGTCCCTATTGCAAAGAAGCTCAGTAGCCGAATCCACCATGTTCCCCACCAGGGCGGAGTAATGATAATGGGAAAAGAAGTGATTTTTGAAAAACCGTTTCCCTGTTCAGCTTTTACTTCGAATACATACTCTCCAGGCTTAATGTCAGTATAATTCGCAAATGGTTTTGTATCTGATTGGATCCAATCATTGTCCACACTCGTCAGTCTGTAATAATAATTTGTAGTCCGCAAATCCATAAAATTCAAAACTGTAAATCCGATAGAAAAGAAATTCTGGTTGAAAGCCAAAATAACGGGAACATGTTTCCTCAGGAATGAATCAATGTATATATCCTTATTATAAACGCTAAAACCACTTATTTCCACTTTAAAATGATCATTTTGTTCTGATTCAATTTTTTCAGGGTTAAAACATATGATTTCTGCCGGAGTGTTTGTTATCCATCTTCCATCCATCAGAGTTTTAAATCCACTTGAAGTAAAGGCAGCATTCATCATGGCATGGTCCATATTGTATACAACAGGCTGAACATGATCCGCATTCATTTTGTAAATACTATAATTTGTTGTAAACCAAATATTATCCTTATGATCTTTTTGAATAGCATAAACTGATGTGTGGTTCAGATGATTATCAGAAGTTACGCGCGAAAATTTTTTGCTATTGATATTAAAAAAATAAATCCCTTTGTAAATTGTTCCAACCAGGAGCAAAGAGTCATTGTATTTTTCTATGCCTTCAATTGAAACACCCGATACAGCTTCAGTGCTATCCGGCCGATATAGATTTATATAAGCCCGCTTTCGGATATCAAATTCCTGTAATCCTGATCCAGTACCAACCCAACACCTATTTGAATCATCAACATACATATCTACTACACCTGTATAAGACAATGACACTGTAGTCAATGAATCAACATACGAATAAAATTTCTGCTGCCTCTCATTCCAAACCGATACCTTACCATTTTGAAGGCCCATCAGGATATTTCCTTCATTATCCCTTTCCATTTTAAGTATTGTTGAATAACCTGTCTCTTCAGGGTGAATGGTTTTAAATATATGTTTTCCGGAATCATAAATGTGGATATACCCATCCTGAGTACCTGCCCATATAGTCCCGTCATCGTTCTGAATGAAACTCCAAATCAGATTCTGAGAAATATTTGGAAATGTTACATTTCGAATGAAAGTCCAATCGCGGTCGTAGACAGAAATTCCTCCACCCCAGGTACCAATTAAAATTTCCCCTTCCTTGGTTTCAATGACATCGTTGATATCATATTTCGGTATAGAGGCTTCGTTACCATCTGCATGTCTAATGGACTGAAAATAATTCCGGTATGGATTAAAAATACTAATACCTCTATCGGTGCCGAGCCATATATTATCATCCCGATCCTGGAAAATGGATGTGATGCTGAAGCTATAACGAAGACCATTACTAATTTTTTCATCTGATGTAATGGAATAAAAATCATCTTTTTCCTTATCGTACCTTAACAAGCCGGCATAGTCCGTAGCCATCCATATATTTTTCTGTCTATCCTCATACATGACATTGATCTGAACCGGAACGTTACTATTTTCACGACTATTTTCTTTTTGTAAAATATCTTTAAGTGAATAGGTAAACAACACTTTCTTATCAAAGTTATATCGGAACAAAAGAGTGGTCCAGGTGGATATCCACAAATTATGGTCGCTATCTATCATGATATACCTGATCCGATTATTATTCCCATATCGTTTCTTCAGTTCAATTAATAAAGGATGCTCAGGATGAATATCTGAAGAAGAATAAATCTGATTGGTATACACATCAGCAATTATCAAGTCAAAGAAATCATGCAGCCAAAAATTTCCGGTTGATGGATCTTTGAGGATATAAGTATTCTGGTGATCTGAGGCAGGGTTTAAATTGAAGAATGAACCCAATATTTTTACTGTATTTTTTTCATATAAGATTGATCCATTTTCTCCGATCAGCTGTTGATTCCCATTGTCATACATAAAAAGTTTTGCCGGATGGATTGTGTCTGTAGTCAAAACACCCTTCAGGTCGAGGTTATTCACTTTATTATCGGATAAATTCAATACTTCCATTTGATCTCCTTTAATAACCCAAATTTGATCCTTCAGTGTATCCACATATAACTGACTGCTTTGCATGATACCAAATGAAGATTGCCGGACAACCTCGGGATAATTCAGGAACCTGGACCCGTCATAACGCTGCAAGCCATTTGAGGTTAGAATCCAAATAAAGCCTCTTGCATCCTGCCCTATTCCGGTGACGGTAGGATAAAGCAATCCGCCCGATTGGTCAATATGTCTGAAAGTGTATGTCTCATTTAACTGTGCTGATGTGAAAAAAATCCAAAACAGAAAAAAGATAAGAATGACATAGCGCATACATTAAAGTTACATGATCAGGGAGATTAATGGAATTCTACGATAAAGATTTCAATTTTGAGATTTCTAACTATTAATTCTTTACTCCAGACAATGATTCTAATTTTTCAAGCCGCTTAATCAACATTGCATTCTCGGACTTAAGACTTTCGATGATTACCTTTTGTTCAAGACTATTAGTAGATAATTCCTGAACTGCTTTCACAAGAGGCACCACAAACTCACCATAACGCAAGCCATACAATGCTTTATCATTTGTTGGTATGTCAACACCGCTGAATGTAAATCCTGATTGGGCCGCCGCCTGCTCAACTTCCTGTGCAATAAATCCACTTTCCCTATGTATTGCAGCATGCTCAAGGCTGTTTTCTTTCCATTTCTTAAGCGCTGGGCTTTTGTCAGAATCATCAACAGAATGGTAAAATTGATCCAGGCCAGGAAGATCAATAATGTATGTAACAGGACGCAATTGGTTAATAAATTCCAGTCCTTTAACATCCTCCTGAACTTGCTTTTTAAAGCGGCCATCAGAAAATGTAGACCAGCCAACCTGACCGCCAATAGATAGCACCTCATTATTTCCTACGCGAACCCTATTATGATCATCAACAGCAGTTAAATAGCCTATCGCTGTGGCATTTATTAGATTAGTCCAGCCATTCAGACTTGTATTGGCACCTATGGCTGTAATACCGGTCCCTGTATTATTGAAGGCAAATGCATTTAAGCCCATAGCTGTATTATATGAGCCAGTAGAATTATTAATAAGTGCGCCAGCCCCGGTAGCAACATTATAATTTCCCGTGGAATAATAGAGTGCTTGTGTTCCTGTGGCCGTATTCGATATTCCTATACTATTTGAAAAAAGGGCTTTTTCTCCAAGAGCTACATTGTTCGTACCGCTTGTATTAGAATATAAAGCATTGACACCGAAGGCAGAATTGTAGCTTCCATCAATGTTGCCAAATAACGCCTGACCACCATAAGCACAATTTTCACCACCTGAATTATTACTCCGCAACGATTTGTAACCACTGGCTGTATTATAGGAACCCGTAGTATTATAAAAAAGAGATTGTCTTCCTGTACCGGTATTATAATAACCGATTGTATTGGAATAAAGCGCAGATACACCAATACCTGTATTATCATATCCTGTAGTATTTGAAGTCAATGCATAACTCCCTACAGCAGTGTTATTGATACTACTGCCCAGAGCTATAGGCTGGTTGGCATATAGGGCATAGGCACCAATAGCCACATTTCCGCTGACCCAGGCTACACCACCATTGCTATAGGACTGAGTGTACAATGCTTTCATACCGATGGCCGTGTTTTGGCCAGCAGTAGTGTTATTAAGTAAGGAAGAGTCGCCAACTGCTACATTTTCTGAAGCGATCGTACTGAACAAAAGAGCAGCATAGCCTACAGCAGCATTGTTATTTCCTATGGTATTAGAATACAATGCAGCATGACCAAGTGCAGTATTATAATTTCCTTTTTTATTCTGATACAGCGATCCATATCCAATTGCGGTATTGGCTACACCACTGGTATCATAGTAAAGTGCATAGCCACCTATTGCTGTGTTATAGTCGTTCGTGATGTGATTATAGAGTGCAAATGATCCAATGCCTGTATTAAAATTTGTTTTTTTATTTAGAAAAAGAGCTTGCTGGCCTACTCCTGTATTATTATTACCAATGGTATTATAATAGAGAGCATTCATCCCATTGGCAGTGTTGGCCGTTCCACTTATATTGGAAAACAAAGAACCAATACCTGTTGCTATATTATTATTACCTATAGTATTTGAAAACAGAGCATTCATCCCAGTTGCAGTGTTGGCGGTTCCATTTGTATTAGAAAATAAAGAACCTACTCCTATTGCTGTATTATTGCTGGAAGTATTATTTTGGAGCGCGCTTGTTCCAACAGCTGTATTGTATGTTCCACTTACATTGGCATAAAGAGAATTAAAACCAATACCTGTATTTGAGTACCCAGTAGTATTGTTGTAAAGGGCATAAGTACCACCCGCAATATTAAACGTTCCGGTAGTATTATAGAACAGAGTATAAGCTCCAAGAGCTGTGTTATAGCTTGCATCTTTACTGGAATAAAGAGCATTCACACCTGTAGCTGTGTTATAGGATCCACTCTTATTAAATTTAAGAGCTTGGGTACCAAATGCGGAATTCTCTGATCCATACGTCGTCGAATCAAGAGCCGAAAACCCAAATGCAGCGTTATAATTTCCTGTAGTGTTGGCCCAAAGCGCTTCTGCACCAATGGCCGTGTTCCATGATCCGCCAACATTTTTTCGCAAAGTGCGTGAACCCATACCAACATTTTTAACACCGCTGGAAGTGGCTATTCCTGTACTGTCTCCTATAAAATAATTCTTTGCTGCGGCATTAAATTGTCCGGCCCATATGTTGTTACTTCTGAAACATACCGGCTGATTATCAATGGTGCCAATAAAATTATTGGCGGGATTGCTACCACTGTTTCCCGTAAGAGACCAACCGGAGTTGACTGAAGCTGCGAGATTGCTCCAGACGGAATTATTATAATACCAAAAACCATTTGTGTCGGTATCGTATAGAAGCAATCCTGTCGCTGGTGAAACAATAGTTGAACGTTGAGCTGTAGTCATCCGTGGAACAAGCATCCCTTTTGACGTGCTTTTAATATCCAGCATCGCGCTTCCATTTGGTAATGTGCCATCTGCATTAATACTAACACCCTGGGAAAATAAATTGCCCCAAGAGATTTGGGCACATCCTATAAACAAATAAAGGATCAATGCTTTTTTCATATCATATTAAATTTGGTATTAGGGACCATCCCTTAAAGCCAGGTGATATTTAACTAAAGTATACTTGCAGATTGGTTGTTCAAGGTCAATATGAGCATCTGGAAGATGTGTCTGAGCAAGCGGTGGACAAAACTTAGCAGTGGAATTTAATATTACTCTGTACAAGTGTTGTCGAATTTAGAATACTATTTTAGATATATCTAAATATTATTTTAGATTAATCAAAATATATTATACATTTATGGGATGGAACTCACGGCTGTAGAAGAAACTTACTTAAAAGCTCTTCATGATCTATCCATTAAGACCGATAAACAGGTCAGTACCAATGCCTTAGCATCAACTTTACAAAACTCCGCGGCCTCAGTCACTGACATGCTCAAAAAGCTGTCAAAGAAAAGTCTGATCAATTATGAACCATATCAAGGTGCAAGGCTAGCGGAACAAGGCAGCAAACTTGCAACAAACCTTCTCCGGAAAAACCGAATCTGGAAGGTATTCTTATACCAATCCCTGAACATCCGCTGGGAAGACGTCCGGGAAATCGCAGAGGAACTTGAACATATCAAATCCGATCTCCTCATCGACCACCTGGACGCTTTCCTCGGTTATCCAAAATTCGACCCCTTCGGTGACCCTATCCCCAATCAACAAGGAAAATACACCCTAAGAGCTCAAACGCCACTGGTAAATCTAAAGCCTGGAACCACAGCCATAATTACGGGCATCAAAACAACTGACAGAGCTTTTCTCAGCCATCTTAGGGAAAAGGCAATTTCTATGGGAACGACCTTTACCCTGATCAGCCAGGACCCATATGATCAAACAGTGGTCTTGCTACTTGATCAAAAAGAGGTCCTCCTATCTGGACAGGTAGCCAGGCAGATACTTATCAAAACCACTTCATAACTTGTTATCATAAACTGGTGATTTTAAGACACTTTTATGGCCATACTATGGACAATTAATATGGCCATGCGGCCACTTATAACATAATTCAACCTCCAATATCACCCTCAATAAAAACTCCATATAGTATCTTTATATCCATCACATGTCTGCCTTAATCTACAACGTCACCATCAAGATATCCCTCGAGGCCAGGATGCCATGGCTCGAATGGATGCAACATGTTCACATTCCGGAAGTGATGGCCACTGCCTGCTTCAAATCATACAGGCTCCTCCATCTTGAAGGATACGACGACGACGAGGGCATCACCTTTGCCATCCAATACACTTGCCCCAACCAGGAATTATTCGCCATATACCAGCGGGACCATGCTCCTGCCCTCCAGAAAAAACATCAGTATGCTTTTGATGGAAAATTTGTGGCCTTCAGGACGATTCTGAGATTGATCAGTGAAGGCTGAAAAAATAAAAAGGCGATAAAGAGAATTAACTCCTTATCGCCTTTTTAATCAAGCTCGCTTATTTTATTCTGACTTCACTACTTGTAAAGTTTGAATTACTTTTTTATCAACCGTAAGTACGACCATGTAGATTCCAGGCGCAGAATCATTGGCATCCCAATTAATTTCATAGTGACCTGCATCCTTATGACCATTTTCCAATGTCCGCACCAGATTTCCTTTCATATCAAATACAGAAACCTGAACTTGACTTTGAGTGGCTAAATTGTATTGAATGGTAGTGGAATTGATGAATGGATTCGGATAACCGTTAGCTTCCATCTTATTCTCTTGCCTAATTGCTATAGGGGCCATGATAGCTATAGGTGAAGCTAAACCTAAATTTCCCGACACCAGCCCTGTTGAAGATGCGCCAGCTGCCTGAGACCCACCGCATCTGCTTGTTCCTGACCAAGGTAGTTGTACATATGGGAATGTCGCACGGAAAGTAGTATCATTCTCCTCTACGCCTGTTGTATACCCAAGTACATCTTGCAAGTCCTTAGTTACCGGATTCGCACCCCCTGCTGTATAATCATCATACCACAATCCAATAGCTGCCAATACAACTCCACCTACAGCTTGTAATTCAATACGGGTAACATCATCTTCAAGTCTTCTTCCATTCGGGAAGCCATCCATATTTGGAATGAATTGAATATTCGTATTGGCATAAGCCGGATCTGTCAGACCGAGCACAGCCGCCCAAATTAGTCCCAGTGAATTAAAGGAAGGACTATTTCTATCAGTTGGAGGAACGGCCATATTTAATCGAAGCATATCTCCTCCATTTGGAAGGAAATTGTTGATGAAAGGTTTACCGGCAGCAAGTGGATTTCCATTCTTGCCCGTAGCTAATTGGTATGGTCGCACATTTGGAACTCCTGTATTGAATATTGGCCAGAGATCTACAGAACGTGGTTTACCCGGGCCAGGAAGTAACAATTTTCCAAAAACAGCATCATCCAAAGCGGTACCGGCAACAGCTGCTGATCCTTTCAATGGATAAAGACCATTGGCGCCATTTGTAAAATCAAATGTCTGTAAAGATGCTTTCTGGATACGCAGTGGTGCAAATGCAGGTACTGCTCCTCCATAAAGATCATCATCCATATACAGAGCTAACTCTGGATTATAGAAATACTCATTGTGTCCTGGGATTGCATCGTAAGGGGTATGGAAATTCCAAATATCTTTTTGCCCAATTGGAATCACAGCTTCATTAGTTAGCGGCATTCCGATGCGTGATATTTGGACCCAAGCACCTTGTTCTTCAACGAGTGGTTTAACAGGGAATGCATTCTGATAAACACCCTCGAAAACTCTGATTTTCCTTCGGCTTGCAGACGCCCATACACCGATCACGTAATCCGGATCGAGGATATTGACAGCCTGGCTAACATTTTTCTTATCTTTTTGTAACGTTGAGATAGGTATCTGGATGGCAATGGCGCTTGCATTATAACAACTTAGCCCATCGCGTGCAGGTCCGGATTGACGAGGTGCATCACCCAAGTCAAAAATTCCGCCAAGGTCAACAAAGAATGGATCATCTACAGGACCTGCAAAGATCGTTTCACCTGT
>JBDUDG010000095.1:0-10013 GCA_040003045.1 Saprospiraceae bacterium
GGAAGCTACGTTGACCACCAATATCTTTTTGCCTTTGAAATCACTCATTTTAATCACTTTACCGGTGATGTCTTTGGCTGTGAAGTCGTAAAAAGATTTGGATTGTGATGAAGCGACGAAGGTCAATAGCAGGAAAAGAAATAAGAATATGGGTTTCATAAGTTATTGTATTTGGATTGTAAAGATAAGCGAATGTAAACAGTCGCGTTGGATGAAACAGAGTTTAGTTTACTTGCCTTCGGCAATTACGGGTTAGAGGGTTTAGAAATTAATCGCGTGCCTTCTGAGGCAACTAATGCCTGTTTTTCTTTCAGAGATGTCACTAGAGGGTGTGGATATACTAAAAATGTCTCCTAATAATACATATCAGGTGATTAGCCAATAGTTACAGAATTCATCACTATTGGCAATTATTTTTTCAGTAGAATAATTTCTTTTGTTTTCAAACCAGTATACTGAATCACAAGTGTAGTTGAGTCCTCCTCAAAAGAGTCAGGTAATATTAACTTAAAATGCCCGGAAATATCAGTATTGGTTACGATAGAAGTTCCTTTAAGATAAATTTTGGCTCCGATCACAATTTCTTTGAAAAAATCATCTACGATTGTTCCCGAAACGCTGTTTTTTAAAGTATCATTTTTTGAAAACTCAATTGTAAAATTAAGGGTATCGACTGATGATGCTTCAACAAGATCTGGAGACCTTATTATTCCAATTTGTGTCTGGCAGTAGGAAGAATTGGTTTGTATTAATGTTAGCCATCCTACTATTATTATTAATATGCGCATGCAGATTCTTTTTAGGAATAACGATTAGTCCTCCAAAGTTGTTAATCTTACCTGTTTTTTAGCCACGAATAGTGCGAATTAACACAATTTAAAATGACCGTTTTAGAACGAGTTGGATTCCTCAGATATTGTGGTTTACAAAGTCATAGATAAGGGAAAGCTTCTATCAATCGTCACAATTGATTTTCACTTTTCGTTTTTAGATTATACCCCTGGCTGCCTGAATGGGGAACGAGCTACCACAATTCAGCTCCAATATTTATCCATATTCTCAGACCCGCCAATGTCTTTTGAAATTCTACTCTGCCTCACCGCTGATGAATCACGACAATTCTGAAAGTCTGATCCGCAATTGAAAGAACATACATTCCGTGCGGCAATTGATCAACCTGTAAAATGGAATGTTGATCATCAATGATCCCAGACATAACAGGTTGCCCTGTCATTGTAGAAAGGATGTAATGAGTAGAACCATGCGATTTAAGTTTGATTGTGATCTCGCTGTTTGCCGGATTGGGATATATTGAAATTGCAGTTGTATTCGTCACATCTTTTGTGGAAGTGGTTTGAATCAGACCGTGGATATTGTATTTTGAAAAAAAGCGCCATATCTCTTTTGATGCGTTGATATCCTGGTTCGTACCGGCACCTCCAAAGGCACTGCCCGGCCATGCATGTACTCCTCCAATGATCTTAAAATGTTCTACCTCAGCGCCGTTTGTTCCATCGGCATATACTTGATGTTCGGCAGTGCAGCCGTCGCTCATATCAATATCATCGATCGGAGTGATCACAGGAGGGGTGCTGCATGCATTGAAGTTGACCCAAAAGTTGATAACTGATGGGATAGGGCTGAAAAGAAAATTACCTGCATAAGGTACTGTTGGATCTGATGTGCCGTGAATTTCCATGACTGGCATGGGATGTTCAGGGTGGCAAACAGCAGGTTCGTTGACATCCATGGAGCCTGTGACTGATGCGATGGCTGCGATGCGGTCACTGAGATCACATGCCAGCAGGTAACTGAAGAATCCGCCATTGGACATGCCGGTGCTATATATCCTGTCCTGATCAATAGAAAATGAAGCAGATAGAGAATCAATCAAAGCCCTGGTGAAACCGACATCATCGACTGTGCTTGTACCCCAGCCTACATTCCAGTGGGTATTCCCAACCTGATCGACCGTACCTTGTGGATGTACTACAAGGAATCCGGCTGTGTCTGCAATAGGACGGAAGTCACCGTAGAACATTTGTTCAAAGGCGTTAGAGGTATAACCGTGAAAGTTGAGAACGAGAGGTGCAGGTGTTCCGGGGATATAGCTGGCAGGAACATACAGGATATACTGTCGTTGAATATTATCGTGGGTAATCGTGCCATTGATGGTCTGCTGTGCTGTGACTGTAAAACAAACACTCAAGTAAAGTAAGATGACTGATAATATTTTCATTTGCTAAAAGTACGGAATTATGGCATAGTGTAGGGGTGGCAGAACATAACCTATACTTCTGATCTTCTGAATAAATGGTGTCAAAAATTGCGACAAGTGGCTTATTTAAATTTGCTTCCGTCCTTTCTTTATTTTCTGTAACCAATTGGCTAAAGCATCCCATCTTTTGTCGGAATCCAAAATATTCAATTCAGAATCAGAAGTTAGGTGAGTTATATCGGAATACCTGCCCTTTTCTGCGACAAAACGCACACAATACCCGCGATATGATTTCGTAACTAAGATTATATTTCAATTCATTTAATATGATTTCCGCTCGAAACCATATGAGGTAATGTCCGATAAGAGGAGTATAAACAATGATCGTGTGTTAATGAGAAGATCGTAGAAATTATGCTACCCTTCAGGACAAGCTTATCACTGCACTGAAGGACCGCAAATCACTTTTGTTTATGCGAATGAAATTTTGCGGAGCAAGCAAAGTATCATATTCGCCAAGTGCCCTGGAGATGAGATAACTTTTCCCTAAAAGGACGAAGAATTTCGTGTAACGCTGGGTAGATAAGTATTTCTGAAGAATTTTCGATCTTATTTTGGCCATTTGTTTTCGGAACAAAGTGTCAGTGTCATTGTTGACTGTGCATATCTTCTTTGATTTGGCCCGGGATTATTTTGGGCAATGTGTAAATTATATTAAACTAAATTGAGATGTTGAAAAGTACCAGCCCCGATGTGGTAAAATTTCCTTTTTATGCAAAGTCTGCATTTATCCTCACCGGGATATTTGTATTCCTGACAATGCTATTCATAGGGAAGAGTATCATCATTCCAATATTATTTGGATTTGTTTTTTCTATTCTGTTTAGTACGGTCGTTGATTTTCTTGTCAAGCATAAAGTGGATCGTTTGATTGCCATCATCATTACAGTTTTTACAGCAGTGTTGATAGGTGTGTTTGTTGCTGTCTGGCTTGGATCAAAAGCAAATTTGCTGGTGGATGCTTTCCCCTTGTTGAAAGAGAAGTTCAGTCAGCTCCAGGCTCAATTTGTTCCATGGCTGAGCAGGAATTTTAATGTTGATGGGGCAAAGATCAATGGCTGGATCGAAGGGGCTCGTCATGATCTCATGAATCTCAGTAGTCAGAAGATAGGCAACACCATTAAAAATATAATGAATGCCTCTGTCGTACTATTTCTTTTGCCGGTGTATATTTTTTTAATCCTCTACTATCAGCCCATCATGCTTGAATTCATTCATCGTGCTATAGGCAAGGAGCATGAAAAGGATCTGGGTTCAGTGTTGATGCAGATGCAAAGTATATTGAAGGGTTACTTTGCGGGACTTTTGATCGAGTTGGTCATAGTGGCAGTATTGAATTCTATTGGCCTTCTGGCTTTGGGTATACAATTCGCAATATTAATTGGAATCTTAGGGGCTGTTTTGAACATGATACCTTATATCGGAGGAATGATACAGCTTGTGATTTCCATGACTATTGCTTTGTTGACTAAAGATGACCCGATGTATGCGGTGTATGTAGCGCTCGTGTTTTTCGCGATACAGGTGATAGACAATAATTTTCTGATTCCTAAGATAGTGGGCTCAAAAGTGAAGATCAATGCGCTGGTGGCTATTGTTGCAGTTATTGCCGGTGGTGAATTCTGGGGAGTCCCTGGAATGTTTTTGGCATTACCGATTACAGCTATTCTAAAAGTTATATTTGATCACATAGAAGAATTGAAGGCCTGGGGATTTCTGCTGGGGGATACCATGCCGCCGATGGTAAAGATTAAATTGCCGCGGAAGAGAAAGGTTGCTGCAAAGGTCGAATAGGATTTATAAATAATAAGAAGTGTCCAAAGCAAGTGGGCTGGTGCATACCAAATGGTAATCAATATTGATTCAAACCCACTTGTGAGAGCTGGAGTAAAAATTTAGTTTGAACATCTTCACTAAAATTATTTCTGTACTTATCCGGTCTAAGATGTTTCTGATGCATAAAAGTTTTGATATTTCTCCAAATTTTAATTCAATGGATAGTGTCAAATAAATGTGTTAGGATTTGAATTGGGTGGTTAGAAAATTTATTTTTCCGATAGAGGGTATGGACATATTATAACAAAATATAATGTAAATTTTAGTTTGTGGTTAGACGAAATGGAGGGTCAGGTTCTTTTTTTCGTATTTCAAACATGATGAATAAGTATAATATGTACCTCGTTTCGCATTTCGACGAAATGAAATTCAAATTTTGTTGATTTATTTCAAAATATTATAATTATATTTAATATGTAAATATTTCCGCATTTCGACGAAATGAGGTAGGATAATATTCTATATCACTTCCTGATTTACAGTATTTTATAAATAGTACATATGAATTTATTTTAAACCATCACCTCCAGTTATGAAAGAAGACACTCAACTGCCCCATTGACTTTCCCTTAATCTTCAAGTCAGTATTTCAAACTATCACCTGCACATTATGCACGCCTCCATCATTCAGTAGCGGCAATTCATCGGACGAATTATCTATACCATTAACCACAATTTTTGTCCTGTCTTCCTTCCGCTCTCCCTGCAGTATTTGTATGACATACATCGTCTCCATAAATTTATAACTCACCGTGATCTCAGGCCATTCCTCCGGTAAACACGGATTAAATTTCAAAATATTCCTCTCACGCTTCAACCCAATAAAAGAATCAATGATGAGCTGGTACATCCAGCCCGCAGAACCAGTATACCATGTCCATCCACCTCTGCCGGAATGCTGTGACTCAGCATACACATCTGCCGCTATCACATAAGGTTCTACTTTGTAGATATTCATTTTATTTTCTGTGTTGCCATGATTGATTGGATTGATCATCTGCAGCAATTCCCATGTGCGCTTACGATCACCTAATACTGCGAATGCCATGATCATCCAAACTGCAGCATGCGTATACTGTCCTCCATTCTCACGCACACCAGGAACATATCCCTTGATGTAGCCCGGATTCAAATCAGATTTGTCAAATGGAGGATCAAACAACTGGATGATTCTTTCTTTATTTCTCACCAAAAGATTATTCGCCTCCTGCATACCTTGCTTTGAATGCAGTGGATCTCCTGCCCCGGATAGTACAGACCAACTCTGAGGTATTGAATCAATTTTGCATTCCTCATTGACCACTGAACCAAGTGGCGTGCCATCATCAAAATAAGCCCTCTTATACCATTTACCATCCCAGCCATTGACCTCAATATTGTTTTTCAATTCTTTTAAAACGGATTCATATTTTTCAATAAAAGATTTATCTGATTTTATTTCCGCAATCGCCAGAAATTTATGAATTGTACCGTAAAGGAAAAATGCAAGCCAGATGCTTTCTCCTTTTCCATGAATACCCACCTGATCCATACCATCATTCCAATCGCCGGATCCCATCAGAGGCAATCCGTGCACACCATATCGAATGCCGTGTTCAATCGCTAATACACAGTGTTCATACAACGAAGCAGATCTGTCCGAACGAATAGGAAGATCATACAAGGACTCTTCATCTGCACCGAGCTCGCGACTTTCCAGGAAGCCAATAGTCTCATCTAAAATGGATTCATCACCAGTGGTTATAATATATCGGCTTGTTACAAACGGTAGCCACAAATAGTCATCCGAACAACGTGTACGAACACCTCGACCCACAGGAGGATGCCACCAATGCTGCACATCGCCTTCTTTAAACTGTCTGGATGCAGATAAAATAATCTGGTCGCGTGCAAGATCAGGCTGACAATATAAAAGTGAGAGCACATCCTGCAGTTGATCCCTGAATCCGAAAGCACCTCCTGACTGATAAAATCCACTCCGGGCCCAAAGTCTGCAAGCGATGGTCTGATAATTAAGCCATCCATTGGAAAGGATATTTAGTGCTGTATCAGGCGTATTGATCTTCACGGTGGATAAAGTGCTGCTCCAGTATTTTTTTACTTTATCCAATGCATCCCGTGCTGCGGATTTCCCTCTGAATAACTTTACTAGACTTGCAGTATCTGCCGGATTTGCTCCCGTGCCAAGCCGGAAAATAATTTCCCACTCTTCACCTGCTTCGAGAACATGATCCACCTGGATGACAGCACATGGATCAAGACCAGCTCCTGTTTTGCCCGAAAGTTTCGATTTGTTCATGCCTTCAGGATTCTTAAGGGTCCCGTTGCGGCCTATGAATTCATCTCTGTCGGCTGTAATAGTTTTGGAAGAATCATCTACGTCAAAAAATGCAACGCGACGGTCGAATTCTGTTTGATAGGAATTGCGTGCAAGTATTGCTCCACTGTTGAGCTCAAGTTCGGTGACAATATGCATCATCGTCTTTTGGCGCAGATCACCGATGACCCATTCCACATAACCTGTTGCAGTTACCCGGCGTTTGCGGTCTGAATCATTTCGCAATTTGATGGCGGTGAATTTTACAGGCTTGTCTATATCGACAAAGACAGTCATCTCTGAATGGATGCCGTCTTCGCTATGTTCGAATACACTATAACCAAATCCATGTCGTGTCGTGTACAAAGTTTTGCCCCTCGCAGGTAATGGAGATGGAGACCAAAATCGGCCTGTCTCCTCATCACGGATATAAAAATTTTCACCGCCATTGTCAATCACAGGATCATTGTTCCATGGTGTCAGACGAAACTCATGCGCATTTTCATACCATGTATAGGACTGACCGCTTTCTGAAATGACACTTCCGAAATGTTTGTTGGCTAGAATATTTGACCATGGTGCTGGTGTAATCTGATCAGGCGATGTATGAATATTGTATTCTTTACCATCTTCGGAATATCCTCCCATTCCATTGAAAAATTGTAAATCAATCTTAGGTTCAATGCCTGATTCAATATATGGTGAAATTTTTGACGGAATGAAATTGGGGAGTGCACCTTTGAGCTTTGTCCTGCGATTAAGTTGTCCTTCAAGAGTGCCCAGCTTATCTGAAATGATGACACGCGCCACTGTTTGAAATAAAATCCGGTCCTCTGTAGAGATTTGTTCCGTGGACTTGATATAAATCCCGCCTGGCTTATCCTGGAGGTCTGATGCAATTCCCGGAGCAATCAACGCAAGAATTTGGTTTTGCAATACCTGTCTGTATCCTCCATGATCCTCATTCCAAATCACGAGATCAACCTTAAGTCCCTTCAATCGCCAATATGCATGCGCTTTGACAAGCTGTTCAACAAGTTCAATGTTGGAGCTATCTTCTATCTGCAGAAGTACAATGGGCAAATCACCGGAGACAGAATATCCCCACAAACCTGATTGCCCTCTTTGATTTTTTAATATGGTTGCTGCATCAGCACGCAGCGATGGATTTGAATAAATGATGGAACTTGCAAGCCGACCGAATAAATGTGAATCTTCTTCATTTGCATTTATTTGTCTCAACACCACCTGGCTATGTGTCCATGCCAGTTCAAATGCCCGGTCAATCATATGACGTTCCTGGTATTTTTCAATCAATGAAGTACACAACTCACGCGTTTCAGATATTCCATACACCATATCCATCGTCAGCGTTTCATGCGGCATCAATGTCATTCGGTAGCGAACAGCGACGATTGGATCCAATACGGAGCCTTCCGCCCCTGATAATTCACCACCAGAACGCATCGCAGCAGGATCAGATATTAAATTGCCACGCCCTATAAAATGGTCCCTACTCGTTTCAAAAGAAACCTGATTGACTTCACCACCATGTGCTTTCATCAGGTGAAACATCCATGGAGGTTGTTCTACAACTGATCGAGGACGTCTGGTGCAAAGAATGGCATCACGTTGTGAGATAATTTCAGTCTGAACAAACAGATTACTAAACGCTGGATGCAACTCTTCAGCAATCCCTATATTCAGTACAACTTCAGCATACGATGTAATCTCAATTTGCCTTTTTTTACGCGAACGATTTGTAATATGAATTCTTCGCATCTCAACATCATCCTCCGGCGAAACCACTATTTCTGTATGCGTTTCAAAATTGAGGTCAGTGCGCCGGAACTCTGCACGGCCCTGCGAAAATATTACTTCATATTTCTCCGCCTGTCGTAAGGAAGGCTGATGCGATGCGGACCAGAACTCGTTTGTCTCAAGATCTTTTATAAAACAATAGCTGCCCCAATGATCGAGTGTTGCATCTTCTCTCCATCGCGTGACAGCAAGATCTTTCCACCGGCTGTAACCACTTCCTGAATTATTGACCATCACATGGTAGCGACCATTCGACAGTAGATGCACTTCAGGTACCGGTGTATTGTACGTGTTGATCACGCGCCATTCAGGACTTTGCGATCCTGTAGTTGTGTCAGGCAATTCAACGGAAGGTGCATAGAAAGTAGTGACCTGCGGGATTTTTTCCTGTAACAATAATAATGTAGCCTGGAATTGTGGTTCTGCTTCGAATCGCCTCTGCATCGGTTGATCATGAAGTGCATAATCTAACGACAGAAGACTCATGCCCTGATGATGCGCCATGTATGATTTGATGATGACTTCGTTTTGTCCCCGTGGCATCCGCGCAGGCGTATAATCGATGGCTTCGTAATATCCCCACCAGCCTGAATAGCCTTTGTTTTTCAGCTCAACTAAATTTTCACTCGCTGCTTCACTATCGACCATCAACGCTAACATGCTAGCATATGGTGCAACTACAATATCATCTGCCAATCCTCGCTTGAAGCCCAGCCCCGGTACCCCAAAAGCGCTATATTGGTAATCGAGGTTTGCAGACACCATGTTGTAACCGGATTCCGAAATGCCCCATGGGTGACCACGTTTCTTTCCATAATCAATTTGCCTTTTTACAACAGCCTTATGCGTCTGATCAAGCAATGTATTTTCATAACCGGGCATTACAATTAAAGGCATGAGGTACTCAAACATCGAGCCGCTCCATGACAGCAGTATGGGATCTATACCAGGATTAGTCAGCTGGCGACCCAAGGCGAACCAACTTTCCTGTGGAATTTTTCCCTGTGCAATGGCAACGAAAACTGCGAGACGCGCTTCTGAACCCAAAAGATCGTATGAGCCCGGGTCTTTGCGATGCTCATCTACATGATAACCTATCGACAACAAGTGTTGCGTTTTATCGTAAAGAAAATTATAATCGTAATCTGAATATGTTGTGCAGAGTTGTGACAATTCAGATATAGAACTCACCCTCACTGAAGCAACAGCAGCTATTTGCAAAACGTGCATCCGTAAAGCATCGAGCCATTGAATTTCTGAAGAAGTGTTGTCAGGATGAATTTGTGAATTTATTTCCTGGATTATATTTGTATCCGCTTCGGATAATTGATGTAGTGTAAGATGGCTTAATTTCGTTTTTAAAGCTGAAAATTTTTCAGGAACCTGCTGGAGGGAGAGCCAGGAAGCTAATAAATTGATTTCATCTAGTGCTTCCCTGCATTGCATTTCCAACGATTGAATCCACCAACAGAGTTCCTTTGATGCATCTGGATTTAGGGAATGGTTTATTTCTTCTGCAGAAATTGAAAGTTCGTCAAGGTATTTTTTAATCTCTTCAGTCGATGATGGACCTGAATTTAAAGCCGGTTGCAATAAGGATTTAAATTTTTGAATGGAAGTATTTTCAGGTAGTAATTCTTCAAGAATGCTAATTGTATCACGCAGACCATTGAAGGTATTATTGTTAATAGGTGGCTGATTGCAAATTTCCAGTAAACCTTGTTTCAGCGTAAGCAAATGACCCGCAAGATTGCCACTGTC